>JBGMRM010000171.1:0-5109 GCA_048061415.1 Gammaproteobacteria bacterium
TGACCGCGAGTGGGGAGTTACTCAACATCGACCAGCAATCGATGCAATCGCAGGGGTACGACCTGTTATCGCTGGTGATCGGTTCGGAGGGCATGCTGGGTATCATCGTCGAAGTGACGCTCAAACTATTGCCGCTACCCGAATGCGCGCGCGTGATCATGGGCGTATTCGATAGCGTGGAAGTGGCCGGTGACAGCGTGGCCGGCATCATCGCTGCCGGAATCATCCCGGCTGGTGTCGAAATGATGGATAACCCTGCCATCCGGGCCGCAGAGGCGTTCGTGCATGCCGGTTATCCAACCGAAGCCGAAGCGATTCTGATTTGCGAACTCGATGGGACCGAGCAGGAAGTCGAGGCGCAAATTGCACGCGTCGAGGCCATTCTGACCGAATCGGGTGCGGTAGAAACTCGACTCGCCAAAGACGAGGCCGAACGATTATTGTTCTGGTCGGGCCGCAAGAATGCGTTTCCGGCGGTGGGGCGGTTATCGCCCGATTACTATTGCATCGATGGCACCATTCCGAGGAAAACCCTGGGCACCGTGTTACGCGAAATCGGACGCCTGTCCGAACAATATGACCTGCGTATCGCGAACGTATTTCACGCTGGGGATGGCAACTTGCATCCGTTGATTATGTACGATGCCAACAATCCGGGGGAGCTCGAAAAAACCGAAGAACTCGGCAGTAAAATTCTGCAACTGTGCATCGAGCAGGGGGGCACGATTACCGGTGAACACGGTGTGGGTCTCGAAAAGCTCGGAGAAATGTGCATACAGTTCAGCGACACGGAACGCGGTCAGTTCCACGCGATCCGTGACGTTTTCGACCCCAGGCGCATACTCAATCCGGGTAAGGCTATCCCGACGCTGGCGCGCTGCGCCGAGTTCAACGCGATGCACGTGCATCGTGGAAAAGTAGCCCATCCCGAACTCGATCGATTTTAGTGTCCCTGTCCCCACCCGAAAACGATATAGAGCAGGCGTTGCAGGTCAGCATTCGGGAGGCGACCGAGAACGCCGCACCCCTGCGCATTGTCGGTGGCGACACGAAAGCATTTTACGGCCACCCGGTGGACGCCGAAGCGCTTGAGCTCGGCGCACACTCGGGTGTGATCGATTACGATCCCTCCGAACTGGTGATCACCCTGCGCGCCGGGTCGAAGCTAAGCGATGTAGAAGCGCTGCTGGCCGAAAATCGGCAAATGCTCGGTTTCGAACCCCCACATTTTGGTAAAAACGCTACCGTCGGTGGCATGGTCGCGAGCGGGCTCAGTGGACCGAGGCGTGCTTATGCGGGAGCGATACGCGATTTCATTCTCGGGGTGAAAATAATCGATGGGCGCGGCGAAGTATTAAACTTCGGCGGCCGGGTGATCAAGAATGTCGCAGGATTCGATGTATCGCGCCTGATGGTTGGGGCGCTGGGGACGCTCGGCGTAATCCTCGAAGTGTCGTTACGCCTGATACCGATGGTTGAAACCGAAGTCACACTGGGTTTTGAGCACGCGAGCGCCGACGAGCATATCGGCTGGATCAACGAACTGGGTTCCAGGCCATTGCCGCTATCGGCTTCGTTATGGCGCCAGGGTCATAGTCTGCTGCGTTTGTCGGGTAGTGATCAGGGGGTTGCGAGTGCGGTTCGTCAACTCGGTGGCGATGTTGAAAACGATATCTGGCCTCAGATAAGAGAGCAGACTCACGAGTATTTTACTGGGCAAAATCAATTCACCCGAATAGCCCTGCCGGCAACCTGTGACGACTTTTTGCCCACCGATCAACTGATCGAATGGGGTGGCGCGCAGCGCTGGTTGCGTGGGAAGGTCGAACTAAACGAATTAAGGCAAACGGTCGAAAGTAGGGATGGAATGGTTTGCGCTTATCGTGGTGGCGGACAGTCGGAATCGGTATTCCACCCCCTGAGCGCGCCCATGCTGGCGCTGCATCGAAACCTCAAGGCCAGCTTCGATCCGGCGGCGATCCTGAATCCAGGCCGGTTTTATCCCGAGATTTAGGCGTGCAAACCAGCCTCAGCGATCAATTTAAGCAAACCTCCAGCGCCCGCGTGGTCGAAGAAATTTTGCGTAAATGCGTACACTGCGGCTTTTGCAACGCGACCTGCCCGACTTACCAGTTGTTGGGTGACGAGCTCGATGGCCCGCGGGGGCGCATTTACCAGATGAAGCAGTTTTTTGAAGGTGCGCCCGCAAATGGTGAAATGCTCATGCACCTCGATCGCTGTCTAAGCTGCCGCTCGTGTGAAACTACCTGTCCCTCCGGGGTGGATTACAGCCGTCTGCTGGAGATCGGACGCGAGGCGATCGAACGGGAATTGCCCCGGCAGGGGATAGACCGGATTAAACGCCGGGGGATCACCTGGTTTTTGAATTCGGGCTGGCTATTCGAATTGGCGCTCGCCTGCGCACGATTTTTTTCGTGGGCGCTTCCGGCCAGGTTGAGGCAGTCTATCCCGGCAAAGCAGGCGCCGATAGCGGCGATTCAAAGTCATCACCAGCGCCGGGTTTTGATGCTGTCTGGTTGCGTGCAACCGTCACTCGCGCCCAATACCAACGCCGCCGCGGCGAGGCTACTCGATCGCTTCGGTATCTCGGCGATAGAGATTCAGGCCAGCCACTGTTGCGGCGCGGTGGGGCTACATACTTCGCAGCCCGAACAGGGTAGACACCAGGCGCGGCGGTTGATCGATCTCTGGTGGCCGCAGGTCGAAGCCGGTGTCGAAGCGATTGTATTCACGGCCAGCGGTTGCGGGGTGACCCTGAAGGATTATGCGGAGTTATTTGCGCAGGACCCAGGCTATGCAGCCAAAGCCAAAACGATTGCGGGACTGTCGCGGGATCTGAGCGAACTGGTCGCGGTGGAAATGGAGAATCACGCGGTTAAAATCGGCCAGACCCGGCGGATTGCGTTTCATACGCCCTGCACCCTGCAACATGGCCTGGGCCTGAATGGCAAGGTTGAAGCTTTGCTGCTGAAGGCCGGGTTCGAGCTCTGCCAGGTTGCGGAGGCGCATATATGCTGCGGTTCGGCCGGAACCTATTCGCTGTTACAACCCATACTCTCGGCGCGCCTGCGCGGCAATAAACAGGCCGCGCTGACGATCGACAAACCCGAGCTAATCGCAACCGCGAATATTGGTTGCCAGATGCATATCGCCAATGGCCTCGGTGTGCCTGTCGTCCACTGGGTCGAACTGCTCAACGAGGCACTCGAAACCTAGTCCGTTATTGACGGCACCGGCGTGGGTCGGCCGTCAACATCGAGCGCTACAAATTTGAATTTCGCTTCGGTGACTTTTCTTTCATGGCCGGAACGTACATGTTGGGTCCAGGCTTCGACGTGTATATCGAGCGAGGTATTACCGACCCCGATCAATTCTGCGTAGACGCATAAAACATCGCCTATTTTAACCGGTTCGATAAAGCTCATGCCATCAAGCGCCACAGTCACGGTGCGGCAGCGCGCGCGCTCGACCGCGCATATTCCGGCCGCTATATCCATTTGAGACAAAACCCAGCCACCGAAAATGTCGCCGGATGGATTCGAATCTGCTGGCATTGCCAGGGTACGGATGGTGAGTGCGCCTCTTGGGGTATCGCTCATTTGTCTACTCCGGGGATTGATGTGCCAGGTGTTGCCTGTGGCGGCCAAATAGAGGCACGAGATCAGGCCAGTATTGCGCCGCCATCCACATCCACGATGGTGCCGGTCACGAATTCGTTTTCCAGTAGAAACATCGCTGCGGGCGCCACCTCTTCGGGTTTTCCGGCGCGCGGGATCAAATGATTTTTCGTCGTATTCTTCAGGTATTGTTCCCGTTCTTCGCCTTGCTGGGCGAACATCGGGGTGTCGATCAGGCCGGGGCATACCGCGTTGATTCGAATCGGCCTGATTTCGTTGGCCGCCATTCGCACGAAGCCCTCGACCGCGTTACCGACTGTGGCAATGGCTAGCACGCCGGGGCGCCATTTGCGCGCCGGGTATCCGCTCAATAGCACGATCGCGCCATTTTGAGCCATCTGAGGCGCACCCAGGCGCACGCTGTTGACATAACCCCAGAGCTTGGCAAACGAAGCCTGGAAACCATCCAGGTCCATTTCCAGAAAAGGGCCGACCGCGCGCGATCCCCCGGTTGCGGCATTGACGAGAAAATCGAATCCTGCGTGCTTTTCGAACAATGCCTGCAGCGCATCGCGATTTTGTACATCGGCGATCTCGTTTTGCATACCGTCATTGGCATCGCTGAGTGCGCCACGGCGGCTAACGGTCACCACCTCGGCTCCCGCCTGCAGTAACAATTTTGCGATTTCCAGCCCCATGCCCGAAGTGCCGCCGAAAACGATGGCTTTTTTGCCGTTAAATTTTGCCAATGCTAAATCCGGAAAATTAATAGAACGAGTTATTGTAAGGCAAAGGCATGCTGGACGCGAAGCTACTATAGCGATTAAAGTATAATCGTGATGTTCAATAGCGGAAAGAAATATAAAATGGTATCAAACGGGGAAACTTACACGCTGGATCGGTTCATAGCCGAATGCCGGGAAGGCCATGCCAAAGGCCATGGGCCGGCGGACTTCGTCGAAAACATCGCGCCGTCGATGTATAAATTACTAAACGGCGGTACGGAATTTTTGCAGCCCGAGCATTTTCGCAGCGACCCGGAGCACTATGCGCGCAATGCGATACACATCGAGCCCGATGGCCTGTTGAGCCTCTACTCGCTGGTATGGGAACCCGGCCAGTGGACCCCGATTCACGACCACGGTACCTGGGGTGTGGTGGGTGTGCACGAGGGTATGTTGAATGAATGTAATTATATCCGTACCGATCGAGGCGAAACACAGGCGAAAGAAAACATCGAGCTAGCGCGCGGCGGTGTAATTATGCTGGTGGCCGGCGCAGTCACCAGCTTTGTTCCCAATCCCGATCATATCCACGTGACCGGAAACCCCAGTCCCGACCGGCGCGTGGTCTCGCTTCACCTGTATGGCAGTGCGATGGCCGGGTTCCACGTTTACGACAGGGAAGCCGGTACGCGCGAATGGATAGAGGTCAGTCACAACGAGAGCTAGACATTCGGGCGAGCAGCAAG
>JBGMRM010000172.1:0-5101 GCA_048061415.1 Gammaproteobacteria bacterium
CCTCGCTTGCGTACTACAGGAACAACGTCATTTGCGCCTTTATCGCGATAATCAGGTGATTCGGTCAGGGACATTGCCGAGAATTTGCGCCGGCTCGAGACAGGTGAGCCGATATTAAACCTGGTCGATCGCGAGCTCGGGTATTAGGGAACCTTTGATGCCGAAGCAGGCCGAGCAATTGCAGCAAAAGATTCGTGTATCGATTCCGCTCAGCGAAGCGATGCAGTTTTCGATCATCGAGCTGAACCCGCGCGCTATCCTGGTACAGGCGCCGCTCGAACCAAACCTCAATATTCACGGCACCGGTTTTGCCGGTAGTATTTACTCTTTGGCGGCCCTGACGGGCTGGGCTTTATCGACGCATATCATGGAATGGAATCGTATGCAGGGTGAACTGGTGGTTGCCCGGGCGGAAATCAAATACCGGTCTCCGATAACCGACGCCATCCAGTGTCGAACCCAGGCCAGCGAGGAAGATTGCGAAACTTTTCGGAAGGGTTTCGAATCTCGTGGAAAATCCAGACTGGCGCTTGAAATCGAAGTGGGCGATACAAAGAATGCGATCCTGTGGGCTACCTATATGGCAGTGTCGAAGGTTTGACAGTAGCGTGCATAAGCTAGGGCCTGTGCATTCAACGAAGGGCGGGTTCTTTATAACCAGCGCCTGACCTTGTTCTGGTAGGCCAGATATTCTTCGCCAAACTTTTTCCGCAGATAGGCTTCTTCGCGCCGAATCACGAAATAATAGAGAATCATCGCAAGCGGGACCACGCTCAATACCACCCACCAGCTATTCACCACCAGGCCCGCGCCTATGGTCGCGACGCAAAATGCCAGGTAAATGGGGTTTCGCGAACAGGAAAAAATCCCATGCTGGATGATAGCCGAGTCCGGTTTCCAGGGCTCGATACTGGTTTTAGCCCTGGAAAATGACCACACCCCGATGATTACGATCAGCAGCGAAATCGCCACCAGAGCATAGCCGAACAGGCCGACAACTGGCGAGCGCGTAATCGTTAAGGGTGAGAGGATATGCAGGCCATAGGCTACCAGAATGACTACTAGCGTGATCAGTGGCGGCGGAAATTTTACCCCGGGGCCTTTGGTATCGTCTTCGGAGACAGTATTCATGATTAAATCCAGATTCGGGGCGCCCGCGTGCCCGGTTTCATCGGTTTTTGCCGCATTTCATCAACTCCCCGACAGGCGCGGGCGACCCCGGGGCAGCGGAGTGGCGCGGCGCTCGCCCATTTTTTCAATTCTGGCGACGAAGCGCTTATCTCCAAGCGCCCAGCCCTTGAGCGTGGACTCGTAGATCAATGTTTCCTCGTCCAGGCTCATTTTTTTCCTGAATAGCGATCGGTATGCCTTGCTGCGCTCTCGTTCGGTGGCGCCCAATGTCTGGTATATTTTGTGCTCGCTAATGAGCGAATCCTGCCGCCCCATCGCATTGTGTGCATAGCTGCTCCAGGCGTATTCCCTCGGGTGTTTCACTAATCCTGAGCGTACCGGATTCCGCTCGATATAGCGGCTACAGCTGAGCAGATATGCCTTACTGTCGAGGATGGTAGCGCGGTATCGGCCTTCCCACAGCGCACCACCGCGCCAGTAATTGTCGTTGAGGTATTGTGCGTAATTACGCCCGAGCGACTGCAGGGTTCTGGAAATACCCAGTTCGGCGCCGGGACTCGCGAGTAATTGAACCTCGCCAGGCATTAACACGTAGGCGTGAATCTTTAGCCTGTAATTCCGCGCCGCCACCTCAAGGCATTCGAGGTAATTCTGGTAGTCGTCTTCGTGAAAAAATACGTCCTGCTGGTCGATACCGCGCTGCATGATGATTTGCGGCTGATTTTTTATCCTGTAGCGGGGAAGTCGGGCCATGGGTCAACGAGTTAGATACAAGTACATCGATTTTAACCTGTTTAACCAGCAAGATCGAGTCTGACCCTGTTTTGTTATTAGATAAAATCTCGTTTGATGGTCTTTTTCCAGGTTCGCTGGTTGACCTGTTTGTCCGATTCGTACGCGGTTACGGTAGCCTCGATGTAAAAGATTTCGGCATCGCAACTGAAACTGCTTTCCGATTCGGTTCGGATCGACCAGTCACCACGATGCATCCGGCAAGTATACTGGCTGGTGGCTCGATAGCTGAGTGGATCTTCGGTGGAGATAGACCAGCATTCCTGGTGTGTATTTTGTGTGCAAAGCCCATGGCCGGGTATTTCAATGTCGCCAGTGTCATCAAAAACATGGTAGCGGGTTTCACCGTTTTGCAAATCGCGTTCGACCCAGCGCCTGGATTCAGCCGGGCTAAGATATTTGTACCGGGGTAATGGATCCGGGTTTTCCGGCTCGTCGACTTCGAATGTGTCATCGCCGGATCTCACCGGCAGGGTAATAACCGCATTGGCGCCCAGGGTGATTTTAGCAGTCACGATTTCGGGTGGCGGCATGACCATCGGCCAGTAACTGGTAGACAACGCAACGCGCACCTTGTGCCCCGGTAGAAAGCGATAACCACATTCGTCGAGTTCGATCTCGACCGTTTCGGTCTTGCCGGGCGTCATCGGTTCAGGGCTCTCGTTGCCGTTTCGGTGCGTCAGGTTCAAAACCCCCCAGCTTACGCTGTTAACCTCGCCGCTCGAATGAATATCGTTAAGACGCACTATAATAGTAGCCACTGGCCGGTCTACGCTGATCTTGATGCGCAACTTCGGCCTGCCGAGGATTTCGATTTCCCTGTGTAACTTGGCTGAATCGAAAACCAGAGAGCCCGCATCGTCCAGACGCTGGTCGCCGGGTAAATCCGACTCGGGGTTATTGCTAAAAAATTCACCGCAGGCGGTACCGCAGTCTAGCGGGGATCGCAGAGGCTTGTCGAGCGCCGCGCCTGGAATATCCAGCAATTGACGGTTCGGGGCCAGGTAGTACTGTCGATATCTGATATTATCGGCAGGCAGTTTAGATTCAGCCACCCAACGACCGGGCTCATATTCGCGCCGTAGCAGGGGAAGAACATCTTCTGATATATAGGCGCGGTAAGCGGGCAGGTCTTCGACCTGGTTGTCGATATCCCGGAGCCAGTGGTCCCACCAGCGAATGGCCTCGCGAAGAAAGTCCATACGCGGTTTTGGCCAGGCGAAATGCGGGTATTTATGTATCCAGGGACCGTTGATCGCTTTGGTCGTCGTACTCAAATTTAACACCGCTGCCGGTGGCGCATTGATATAACCGTCGCACCAGCCTGAAATGATCAGTACCGGAGTTTCTATCGCGCTATAGTCTTGGTTGATCGAGCCGTGTTTCCAGTAATCGTCTCTGCGCTGGTGCGCAAGCCAGGTTTCGAGCGGAAATGGCTGGGTATTGAGGCGATGCAGCCACATTTCTTTCCAGCGATCACCCACCAGTTCCGGGTCGGGGGGCCGGGAAGCGAAACACAACATCACGCTCGACCATGCAAAATTCGAGCTCAGCAGGCAACCATTCTTGTAGTGAATATCGTCGTTGTAGCGGTCTACCGTGGTACCGATCGAAATGATCGCCCTGAGCGCGGGCGGGCGGAGCGCGGCGACCTGCAGGCTATTAAAACCGCCCCAGGATATCCCCATCATCCCGAGCCTGCCACTGCACCAGGGTTGACCTGCGATCCATTCGATTAGCTCGCAGGCGTCGGCCAGTTCGCGCTCGGAATATTCGTCGTCGAAATCGCCATCCGATTCGCCGGTACCTGAAATATCGACCCGAACCCCGGCATAACCAGCCTCGGCAAATACCGGATAGGTGCTTTCGTCGCGTGGCGCGGTGCCGTCACGCTTGCGGTAGGGTATGTATTCGAGTATCGCGGGTACCGGTTTCTTTTTAGCGTCTTTGGGCATCCAGATGCGCGCGGCCAGCTTCCTGCCGTCAGACAGAGGAATCCATTCGTTTTCGAGCAGCTTGAAGTTATCTTTTGCCATGGCATCCTCGTAAAGATTGAAACAGGAAAATGCAGTTTTACCCCGAGTGATGAGTCGACGCAAGCAAAGCTGCTCGAATGCAGCGAAAGTAATTTGAACCTGGCTGCCGGGAAACCGTGCAGGGATTCTTAAAGTGCAGGCCCTGCTTTGACCAGGCCGCGACCCTGCTCGGTGTCGGTGTACTGTGCGAAATTATCGATGAACAGGCTAGCCAGGTTCTGCGCCCTGGATTGCCACTCGTGGCCCTGCCGGTAACTGTTTCGTGGGTCGAGAATCCGGGTGTCTACATTGGGCAGCGCAAGCGGAATGCTGAGTTTAAATATGGGTAGGACCTGGCCTTCGGCTTCATCGATCGAAGCGTCCAGAATCGCGTCGATGATAGCGCGTGTCGCCCTGATCGATATGCGTTTACCGCTGCCATCCCAGCCGGTGTTGACCAGGTAGGCGCTGCAATTGAATTGTTGCATTTTCTGGTTCAGTACTTCGGCGTAGCGGGTTGGATGCAGGCTTAAAAAAGCCTTGCCGAAACAGGCTGAAAAGGTCGGGGTTGGTTCGGTAATGCCGCGTTCGGTACCGGCCAGTTTGGCGGTAAAACCGGAAAGAAAGTAATACTGGGCCTGTTCGGGGCTTAGGCGTGAAACGGGCGGTAGCACGCCAAAGGCATCGGCGGTCAGGAAGATCACCCGGGAGGCGTGTCCTGCGCGCGATACTGGTTTGACGATATTATCGATATGATAAATCGGGTAAGACACCCGTGTATTTTCGGTTTTCGAAGCATCGGCATAGTCGATTGCGCCATTCTCATCGACGCTAACATTTTCGAGCAACGCATCGCGCCTGATAGCACGGAAGATATCCGGTTCGTCCTCGCTGCTGAGGTTGATGACCTTGGCATAGCAACCACCTTCGAAATTGAAAATACCGCTATCGTCCCAGCCGTGCTCATCGTCGCCAATCAGCTTGCGTTTGGGGTCGGTCGACAGCGTCGTTTTCCCGGTGCCGGAGAGGCCGAAGAAAATAGCCACATCGCCCTCATCGCCAACATTGGCCGAGCAGTGCATCGATGGTATTCCCTTGAGCGGTAGCAGGTAATTCATGATCGAAAACATGCCTTTTTTCATTTCGCCGCCGTACCAGGTGCC
>JBGMRM010000173.1:0-5094 GCA_048061415.1 Gammaproteobacteria bacterium
TCTTTTGCATGAGCGGCGTACTCTATATTGTGGCAACTCCGATCGGCAACCTCGACGATATTGGTCTGCGTGCGGCGGATACACTCAAAGGCGTAGACATGATTGCGGCGGAAGACACGCGCCACAGCGCTCGCCTGCTCAAACACCTCGGAACTCGTAAAAAGCTCTTCTCCCTGCACGAGCACAATGAACACGCGCGTATAAAAAAGATCATCGACGCACTGATGGCAGGCTCGGATATCGCTTTGATATCCGACGCCGGAACGCCGTTGATCTCCGATCCAGGTTATGCGCTGGTCAAAGCGGTTCATGAGGCAGGGCTGAAAGTGAGCCCGATTCCTGGCCCCAGCAGTATTATCGCGGCTTTAAGCGGTGCGGGAGTCGCCACCGACCAGTTTAGTTTCTATGGATTTTTGTCGCACAGGAACAAGGAACGCATCGATAAGTTGCAGGCCATCAAAAAGCAAAATGGCACGCTGGTATTACTCGAATCCAGCCATCGAATTTTGCGTTTGCTCGAACAGCTGGCGGAGGTTTTTCCCGATTGCCAAATTGTAGTCGCGAAGGAATTGACCAAGACTTACGAGAAATTCCTGCGGGGTAAAGCCGAGGAATTGCTCGCAATGTTTGCCGAAGATGCCGCGCTGAGCAAAGGTGAATTTGTCGTTCTGGTCGACAACCCGGTCAGCGATAGCGAGAAGCAACTGAATCAGGACGATATCGAGTTGCTCAGGCATTTACTGGCTGAAATGCCGCTTAAAAAGGCGGTGCAGCTCGCCAGCAAAATAAGCGGCAAGAAGAGGAACGCGCTGTATCAGCGCGCTTTAGAAATTGATTAGCCCGCATATGGCGCGCAGGCGGTAATATATGGGTTTACCCGCCCTTGATCGGTGGCAATAGTACGATCTCGTCGTTCTCCCTGACCCGCACGGTAGCCAGATCCTGCGTGTTAATCTTTTCGTCGTTGACGATAACCAGGTAAGGCCTGTTCCCGGGTATAGATAACTGGCCGAGCAGGTCGCTGAGCACCTGGCTCGAATCGATACTCAGCTGGCAGCTATTGAAACTGCTGCCAGCCGGTAGAAACTCGCGCAATGCGCCGAATAATTTAACCGTGACCTGCATATCGACTAACCGAGTTAATCAAGGCCCAGACGTTGCCTGGTGT
This sequence comes from Gammaproteobacteria bacterium, assembly GCA_048061415.1. Taxonomy (GTDB): domain Bacteria; phylum Pseudomonadota; class Gammaproteobacteria. Next base: position 1,169 of record JBGMRM010000173.1, read on the forward strand.
TAGCGTCCGGGTTGCCGTCGTCGTCCCAGCCGCGTAACCGATAGTACTCCGGTAGCATTTCATCGAGTCGGCACACCAGGCCTTTGGCGGTTCCCGAGGGCGCGGGTTCCTCGAGTATACGTTTGGGTAAAGTATCGTCCTTGCGGCTAAACCCGGCTCGCTGGTTAAACATTCGTTCCATGTTCCAGATTCGCTCGCCGGTTTCCCTCATCCGCTCCGAGTTCCAGTCGCCCCCGCAGGCTGCATCGACGAGTTGTCGGTAATCGTCCAGGCTCCAGCCGCAACCGGCCGGAAATGCGCACAGGCCGCTGGAATCGATAAACGCGACTTCGTCCTGCGTCACCTTGACCAATTCCGCTTTGCCGGCGATTTCGGTGGTTTCAAAATCGTGTTCATAAGGGTCGGCGCGTAAATGACAGGCGCCGCGGTTGCTGGTAGCGTAGGCCAGGCCCATGCCCTGCATACTGCGGCCATCGTAGGCCGCAAATTCCTGACCCTTGACCGACATGGACAAATCAGGGTGACCGTACTTTTCGGTGAGTCTTTTCGAGCCGAGGCCGATATCTTTACCGAAGCCTTCGCCGCGAGCGGTGAGTTCGGTTATCGTACACAGGGCTTCGGCGGAACCGAACTCCAGCCTGATACCCCCGGTGTCTTTTTCGCTGATCGCGCCGATATCGAATAACTCCATCGCCGCGGCAATTGTACCGCCAAGCGAGATCGGGTCCATACCGTATTCGTTGCACAAAAACCCCGCATAGGTGGCCGCGTCGATATCGTCTACGCCCACCGCGGCGCCCAGCGCGTAGGCGGTTTCATATTCCAGGCCACCGGAAGCCCCGTGGTATTCGGGTTTGTCTTTCACCGAGAAATGGGTCGGGTCGATTTTGCAAATACGCCCGCAACCGATGGTGCAACCAAAGCAGGCGGCATTGGTCACCAGGTTGGTGTGCCCATTCGTATTCGGTGTATGCATCGCCTCGGGGTTGAGCTTTTCTGCGCCCTCGAACTGAATACCACGATTGTTACGCGTGGGCAGGCTGCCGAAGCGGTTGGTCACATCCATCATTGCCAGCGTGCCATCGGCACTCATCCCATCGCGGTCGGTCATGCGGGCATTGACCTCGTTGACGATTTTGAAAAATGCAGCGGGATCGGTATTTCCGACCCCCTTGCTGCCGCGCACTGCGATGGTTTTTATTTTTTTAGCGCCCATGACCGCGCCGACGCCGGACCGTCCGGCCGCGCGGTGTAAGTCGTTCACCACGCAGGCGTAGCGGCAAAGATTTTCTCCCGCCTGGCCGATCGAGGCGAAACGCATCAGTGGGTCGCGGTATTTTTGTTTCAGCAACGCTTCGGTTTGCCATACTGTCTTACCCCATATTGCGTCGGCATCGCACAGTTCGACCTGGTCATTCTCGATATGAAGGTAAACCGGCCTGTCCGACTCCCCTTCGATAATCAGCAGGTCGTAGCCGGCGAACTTGAGTTCGGCGCCAAACTTGCCACCCGAATTAGAGCAGGCGATCGCACCGGTGAGCGCGCCCTTGGTGATGACCGAATAACGACCACCGGTGGAAGCCATCGTGCCCGTGAGCGGGCCGGTGGCAAATATCAGCTTGTTTTCAGCCGAGAGCGGATCCGCGGCCGGATCCATTTCTTCCATTAAATACTTGCTGCCCAACCCACGCTGTCCCAGGTATAGATGCGCCCATTCCATGTTCAGAGGCTCGATGGTACATTCGCCTGTACTCAGATTTACGCGCAAAATTTGTTGTTGCCAGCTCATAAACAGTGCCCTCGCTAACGGGATCGATACAGATGTCGACGATTGTATCGCCTTGTGCCGATTTTTAACAAATTATTGTTACCGCTTTTTTACCCTTTATTGTATAAAGGGGTAAATATTGGCTATCGGTAGCGTGCACTGGACTGACGGGCCGGCGACAAGTAACCTGACACGGCCACTTTTTACCAACTCCAGAATTTTAAAGTATATGATCAAAGTAATAATTGAGCGATATGTTGCCGAGGGACTCGAATCACCCTACGAAAAGGCGGTCGGGGAGCTATTAAGCGCGATGACCACCGCACCCGGCTATATTTCCGGTGAGTCGCTGGTCGATGCCGCGCAGCGGAATCACTACGTGGTAATCGCCAAATGGACCACTGAAAGCGCCTGGACTGAATGGTTTCACTCGAAAGCGCGCCAAAAACTTCAGACGGCGATCGCCCCATTTTTAGAAACCGATGAGAAATTTACGCTGCTAAAGCAACTGGCTTACCACCGATATTCCTAATACCCATTTCCTTTGTAAACAGGTAGGATTATAGACCTGTCCATTCACATGTAATAATCCATGGCCACCCGATACCATTTTACTTTCACCAGCTTTTTGCTGAGATACCTGATCGCGCTCGTTCTGGTATATGTCACCTACAACCCCAGCGGCTACTCGTGGGTGCACTGGTTAAACTCAGATACCCAATTGGTCTACAAGGCTGCATCGGGCGTCGTGCTATTGATCGTCTGGGCGATGTATCTGCGCGCAACCTGGAATTCGCTGGGCGCATTTGGCACCTTGCTCGCTGCCACTGTTTTCGGCGTTGTGATCTGGTTACTCATCGAATGGGGGCTGTTGGCGCTCGACAATACCTCGATCCTGCTGTGGGTGGTCGAGTTTATCCTGAGCGGCGTGCTCGCGGTCGGCATGTCATGGTCGCATATCCGCCGCAGGGTATCGGGTCAATACGACACCGACGAAATAGAGGGATAGAATCCCACGGAAGGCCTGCTTTAACCGCCCGCTATAAGCAGATTATGAGTCGAATTCGCTAGTCCTGAAGACAGTGTAGGTGAATAAATTGCGATGAATTTGATTTTTTCCATGGAGGTTTTTCAACGGGTCGCCGAAACAGGTAATTTTTCTGAAGTAGCCCGCCAGATGAGTATTTCTCAATCCACGGTGAGTAAGCATGTCGCTGCTCTCGAAAAACACCTGGAGATAAAACTCATCAATCGCAGTACCCGTCAATTGAGCCTGACGGAGGTCGGTAAACAATATTACGATAAATGTATACACATTCTCGATGAGCTCCTCGAAACCGAATCTACGTTGCGCAAACAGCAATATTTACCGACAGGTACTTTACGCATCAACATACCGGTTACCTTCGGTGAACTCTGTATCGTGCCGGAATTATGGGAGTTTCTCGAAAAGTATCCCGATCTGAAAATCGATTTAATTATGGATGATCATTATATCGATCTTGTAAAAGACGGTGTGGACATGGCGATTCGAGTAGGGCCCCTGACCGACTCAAGTCTTATCGCGCGAAAAATAGGCGATAGTCCCCGGGTCACTGTTGCCAGCCCTGCCTATCTTGCGGCGAACGGTGAGCCTGATACCTTGCAGGATCTCAAATCGCATAATTGCATCGTTTATTCATTGCTGACGACCCGCAATGAATGGCATTTTACCGGCCCACATGGCAGGGAAACAATTCGGGTCAATGGTCGCTTTAGCGTGAATAACCCCCGTACTATTCGCCAGGCCGTGCTGGGAAACACGGGGATCGCGGTGATCCCTGAATGGTTGGCGCGTGACTGCATTAAAAATGGACAGGTGAAAGTCATTCTCAAAGAATTTATCCCGACACCACTGTACATTCATGCAGTCTATCCGGAGCGCCGTTTTGTGCCTGCCAGGGTTCGTTGTTTTATTGATTTCATCCGTGAAAAGTTCGAGACGAATAATATCAATCTCTGAGCGTCCCATTTTGTTTCCCGGCAGGAATATTTCCCGAGGCTGTTTCTTGCAAGGTATCCTATTTTATCCATCTACTCATTCCCATCAACCCATAAAAGCGCTTGATTTATTCGATTTTGGAATAAATCTTATGCATTATCGCTATATTGCGATCTA
>JBGMRM010000174.1:0-5066 GCA_048061415.1 Gammaproteobacteria bacterium
CCGGGCGGACTGAAGTGTTTATTGCAGGGTTGAGGCGGCGTTTTTACAGATGATGACAACGCTAATTCGATCAAGCATGGATTTCGCTTTGCTAAGGTATGAAAAGGCGATTATAGAGCTTTTCAGGTTTATCAGATAGAGTCGCTGGACGTGATCCTCGGTACTTGGCAAAATGTCTGTTTGGATTGTTGGTAAGCAATATGACCATCCGGGTATTGGCAATCACCGAGCACAGCGACTTGCCGGAAACCTGGCAATTCATTGGTTTACACAATGCTGGTGTGGAACTTCGGGTGATCTGTCCGGACACCGCACCCCATAAGCAGTTGTTACTCAATGCGGGTATCAAGGTAACCTGGCTGAAGTTGAACAGTCGCTTCGATTCCGGAGGCAGGGTAGCCATTCAGTCGGTGCTGGACGAGGGAGAGTTTGATATTGTCCATGTCTTCAACAACAAGGCCCTGCAAAATACCTTGCCACTGGTAAAAAACACTTCAATTAAACTGATAGCTTATCGTGGAATAGTGGGAAATGTATCGGTATTCGACCCCATTTCCTGGGCGACCTACCTCAACCCTCGGGTAGATAAAATTATCTGTGTCGCCAATGCTATCCGGGACTTCTTTAAAAAGCTCAAGTTTTTGTGGTGGCATTTTCCGCAAGATAAGGCAGTTACCATTTACAAGGGGCATGACCTTTCCTGGTATCGAAAACCGGCGATTCCCCGGTCAACCTGGGGTGTACCCGACGATGCCTTTTTGCTGGGTTGCATCGCGAATGAGCGGCCTCGCAAGGGCCTGTCATATCTGGTCGGCGCGCTGCCGGGTATCGCCAGGTTAGGATTGAATATTCACCTGTTGTTAATCGGTTCCGTTAATGCAAAGAAGACACTGGCGAAAATACAGCAGAGTCCACTGAAAAAGAACATTCATTTAACCGGCTATCGAAGCGATGCGGCCCAGGTACTGGCGGCCTGCGATGCCTGTATTCTACCCGCGATCAAACGCGAGGGCCTGCCGAAAGCGATCATCGAGGGGATGGTGCATCGGGTCACGCCCATCGTGACCAATACCGGCGGCAGCCCCGAGTTGATAGAACCCGGGGTCTCCGGCCTGGTTATCGAGCCCGCTTCCACCGGGGCGATCAGCGAAGCAATCGGTTACCTGGCGCGAAACCCGGTACAAAACCACGAAATGGGTATAGCCGCACAGGCTCGTATCGAGCGCGACTTTAATACGGTGGCGACCGTCGAGCAGACTTTGGCGCTTTACCGTGAGTTATTACAGTCAGGTCAGAGGCGAAGCGAGGAGAAGGCTTAAGATTTTATTCCCAACTGCCGGAAAACAGTCTCCGGTGAAATATTATTCAGGCAATTATAGTGGCCGAATTTGCATTCGCGCTGGAAGCAGGGGGAACAGTCTAACTCTAGCCAGTTAACGATAGTATCGTCACTGATTGGCGGGGTAAACAGGGGGCTCGACGATCCATAGATGGCGACTACTCGAGTACCGGTCGCCGCGGCAACATGCATTAATCCTGAGTCATTCGCAACTGCAACGTCTGCCTGCGCAATCAAATCTATCGCATCGGCTAGTTGAGTTTTACCGCATAAATTGATCCCCACACCTCCAGCCTGGCCAATAATCTGTTGCACCAGTGCACTTTCCTTTTCAGAACCCAGTAGCCAGGCCTGCGCGCCTGCCCGTTCGATGCGCCGGACCAGTTTGGAAAAATGACTTGAGGGCCATTGTTTGGCAGGGCCATATTCCGCACCCGGCATCAGCGCCACGGTAAACCTGTCCTTGTTAAGCCCCAGTTTTGACAGGCAATGCCGGGCATTATCCGCATCGATAATTAATTCTGGCCGATAGACCCTGCACTCGTCTGAGGCGTTCTCCAGGCCGAGATAGCTGAATCGCTTCACGGTTTGATCGAGTGTGGACTGGTCGAATGGTCGAATATCGTTCAGCAGGCCAAAACGCATTTCACCCCGGAAACCTGTTCGCTGTGAGATTTTTGCAAAGAATGGAAGCAGTGCAGATTTAAACGAACGCGGTAATACGATCGCCTGCGAATATCGCTGAGCGCGTAGTTGTTTTCCCAGTCGATAACGTTTGCCGAGCCCGCCTTCGCCATGCCTGACTTCAAGCGCATACCCCTTGCGAACCTCCGGCATGCGCCCCAGGACAGGCAGGGACCAGCCTGGTGCTACCACATCGATGGCGCATACGGGTAGCCGGGCTTGTAACAGTTTGAATAAACTTTGCGCCATCACCATGTCGCCCACCCAGGAGGGACCGATCACCAGGATGGCAGGGCTTTGCGCCTGCGCCATCACTGACCGGTAGCGTGCTGTTGATTTAACCAGTCCAGATATTCAGGGACAGCCTGTTCGACGGTTTTAAACGGTTCTTTATAGCCTGCTGCGCGTAGCTTTGACATATCGGCCTGGGTATAGCTCTGGTAAGCGCCTTTCAGGCTCTCGGGAAACGGGATGTATTCGATTTTCCCGCTTTGATGGTAGTCGATTACGGCATTGGCGACATCGTTGAAGCTTTGGCTGCGCCCGGTGCCACAATTGAAAATACCACTGATTTGAGGGTTATCCCACAACCATAGATTGACCTCGACCGCATCATCGACGTAAATAAAATCGCGCTCCTGGGCGCCGTCCTGATAGCCATCGCAACCCTCAAACAAATGGCAACAGCCACTCTCCCGGATCTGATTGCTGAAGTGAAAAGCCACGCTCGCCATGCCACCCTTATGCTGTTCACGCGGCCCATATACGTTGAAGTAGCGTAACCCGGCAACCTGCGATGTAGTGTCGCCCAAGCGGCGCACATACTGGTCAAACAGGAACTTCGAATAAGCGTAAACATTGAGCGGCTTTTCGAACGCGCGTTTTTCGATAAACTCGCTACTGCCACCGTAGACCGAAGCCGACGAAGCGTAGATATACGGGGTATTCTGAGCCAGGCAAAAGTGCAGCAGTTTTTTCGAGTATTCATAATTATTTTCCATCATGAAATGCCCGTCCCACTCGGTGGTTGTCGAGCAGGCGCCCAGGTGGAAAATTGCTTCGATATCTGTGTCGAAATTACCGGCGGCAATGGCCTCGATAAATCGGTCTTTATCCAGATAATCGCTGATTTCACAGTCGGCCAGGTTAAAAATCTTTTTTCCATCGTGCAGGTCATCGACCGCCAGCACATTGTCATGACCTCGATTATTTAATGCCCTGACCAGGTTGCTACCGATAAAGCCGGCGGCGCCGGTTACCACGATCATCACTACACCTTCTTCTTGATAGATTCGATCACGGCGCTGGTCGAACAACCGTCGATGAAATCCAGTATCCGGACTTCGCCGCCGTTGGCGAGCACCGCCTGCCCACCGGCAATTTCGGCTACCTGGTAATCACCCCCCTTGACCAGTATATCGGGCAGGCACTGTTCGATCAGCCGCGCAGGGGTATCCTCGCCGAAAGGCACCACCCAATCCACGCTTTCCAGTGCAGATACTACCGCCATACGTTGCAGGACATTGTTTATGGGTCGATCCGTTCCTTTCAAACGCTGCACCGATTCGTCGGTATTAACCGCGACAATCAGCCGGTCGCCGAGCTCGGCGGCGCGCGAGAGGTAAGCCACGTGGCCCGCATGCAGGATATCGAAGCAGCCGTTGGTCATAACAATTTTCTCACCCGCTGCCCTTGCTTCCTGTAATGACTCCAGCAGTGAAGTTTCTTCGATAACCCCGCGCTCCAGCGGCGCATGTTTAAGCATTTCAGACTGAATTTCCTCGATACTGGTGGTCGCCGTACCCAATTTGCGTACCACGATACCGGCAGCCAGATTGGCTAGTTGCGTCGCTTCTACCAGATTACACTCCGCTGCCAGCGCGGCTGCGAGCGTTGCGATAACGGTATCGCCGGCGCCGGTGACGTCGTAGACTTCCCGTGCCCGCGTCGGTTGTATGAAAGGTTCTGCGCCGCGCTCGAATAACACCATGCCCTTGTCGCTACGCGTTACCAGCAATCCGTCGAGGTTTAATTCACTGCGTAATTTTTCGCCCCTGGTCATAAACTCGGACTCCGTTTCGCATTTTCCCGCCACCGATTCGAATTCCGCCTGGTTGGGTGTAATCAGTGTGGCGTCTTTATAAATCGAAAAATTGCTCCCCTTGGGGTCGACCAGAATGGATTTTTCAGCGGCTCGGGCCGAGGCTATCAGCGCGGGTATATCGCTGAGCGTACCCTTGCCGTAATCGGATAACACCACGACGTCACAGGCGGCGAGCTGTTGCTCGAAATTTACCGCCAGTTGCTCGCTGTCGGAAGTCGAAAAAACGTCTTCGATATCCAGCCGAATAAGTTGCTGGTGGCGACTCATCACGCGCAGTTTGGTAATCGTGCGACGACCCTCGATTGCCACTAAATGACAGCTCACCTGGGCGTCGTCGAGCAGTGTTTGCAACACCGATGCGGGCTCGTCATCGCCTACCAGCGCCAGTAGTGCTACCGAAGCCTCCAGCGCCGCGATATTGAGCGCGACATTGCCTGCACCGCCGGGACGTTGCTCCACGTCGCCAATGCTGACTATCGGGACCGGGGCCTCGGGAGAAATACGCGAGGTCCCGCCATGCCAGTAACGGTCCAGCATCAAATCACCAAGCACCATGACCCGGCCGAGGCTAAAATCAGGAATTCGTATTTTCATGTTAACTGTTAAGCTGATCCGCTCTTTGGCCGGAATCCTATACTATGGATGCGACATGCGCCAGAGAAAGTCACTGCCGGCATACGGGTCGACCCACCGGTGCGTCGAGATGCCTGCCATAAGGGCCGGTCAAGACAGGGCTGCTGGCGCGCAGGGCAGACTTTTTACCCGTTCATGTTCTGCCCGCTCGATTACGCAGGTGATTTCGGATTCGAAGCAGACCTTCTTCGGGGTATGAATAAGCGGTAGAATATGACCCACACCAGCAATCGCCGAAAGCCTGAAAATGCAGGGTGATTTTGGCGGCTGTTTAAACTCGATTATGGATAAAAATGGGCAAGCACA
>JBGMRM010000175.1:0-5043 GCA_048061415.1 Gammaproteobacteria bacterium
CTCGGGCAGAAATACAGCAATGAAATTATCGGCAAGGTCCATAAGATAGGTAATAATCTCGGACTGCCCGAACCAGCCATGCTCGATACTCTGGAAGGTCTGGAAGAAGATATCGAAGAAGATACCGGCATCGCGGTAAAATTGCCGCTCGACCAGCAGGGCTCTGAAATTTTACTGGTGACGCCTTCCGCAGATTTCTTCGCCGAACCGCACGTCGATGGCCTGATGGGCTATGCCAAGGTATTCCACGAATCCGGTATAAGCTGGACCCTGAGTTCTAAGGCTTCCGAAGCCGCCAATTTCGGCCTGTTCATCGGCAATCACGACAATATGCGCAGGATTGCGCTGCGAATCCGAGAGGCGGCGATAGATCTCGGAGTAAAACGTATCGTGTTTGGCGAGTGTGGCCACGCCTGGCGTGTCGCTTATAACTACCTCCATACCCTCGCAGGCCCCTTCGATTTTCTCGATCAAAACTATCCAATCCCGCAACATATCTGCGAATTTACCCACGATTTAATCAAACGGGATAAATTGAACCTGGATGCCTCGCAAAACGACTGGATGACACTCACTTTCCACGATTCGTGCAACATCGCACGCGCGTCACGCATGGGCGACAGGCCAGGTGGTCAGTTTTCTATCCCACGCGATATCCTCCGGGCAGTTTGTAATAACTTTTTTGATATGGCGCCCGAAACCATTCACGAGGCGACCTTTTGCTGCGGCGGAGGTGGCGGACTGCTCACCGACGATTTAATCGAGGTACGCGTCAAGGGTGCGATGCCGAGAATGACCGCGCTGAAGAATGTCGTAGAAGATCATGGGGTGACACATATGGCTGCTATTTGCGCAATCTGCAAGTCGCAGTTTAGTAAGGTTTTACCGGTTTATGGTATGGGCATGGATATGATCGTAAGCCTGCACCAGCTGGTGAGTAATGCACTGGTTCTGACTGGGCAACAGCTAGATGAATAGAAATTTGAATGAACGACCGGAGTACTAGATGGCAGCATCGAGCAAAGAAGTGGAAACCCATCTGACGTTTAGAAAATACGTCGAGGGCGATACCAAATACGATAGCTTCGACGAGGATATTTTCAACGAGGATACCTCACACAAGTGCCCCACTTATGTGCACCGAACGCCTCCTTGCCAGGGCAGTTGCCCATCCGGAGAAGATATCCGTGGCTGGCTCGACATCGTGCGCGGGATTGAAAAACCCCCACAGGATATGAGTATGCAGGAATACGCTTTCCGTCGGTCCACCGAGGCCAATCCATTCCCGAGTATGATGGGCCGGGTATGCCCGGCGCCCTGCCAGGACGGATGTAACCGTAACCAGGTCGAAGAATATGTCGGCATCAACGCGGTAGAACAGTATATTGGTGATAGCGCGCATGAAGCCGGCTACAGCTTCGATAACAGCGCGGCCCTGAGCGGCAAAAAAATAGCCATTATCGGCGGCGGTCCGGCGGGCCTGGCGGCAGCTTACCAGCTACGGCGTAAAGGCCACGAAAGCGTTATTTACGATGATCACAAGGAACTGGGCGGGATGTTCCGATATGGCATCCCCGGTTACCGCACACCACGGGAATTTCTCGATCACGAAATTCAGCGCATCCTCGATATGGGCGGCATCGAGGCCAGGCTAAACACCCGGGTCGGTAAAGATATTGCGATCGACCAGCTTGAAAAGGATTACGACGCAATCGTCTGGGCGCTCGGGTGCAAATTTGGCAGGGCGCTACCGGTGAAGAATTCAGATGCCCCAAATTGTGTCTCGGGTGTTGCTTTCCTGGAGGCCTTCAACAAGGGTACGATGCAGGTAACCGCCAACCGGGTGGTTTGCGTCGGTGGTGGCGACACTTCGATCGACGTGGTATCGGTTGCACGACGACTCGGTAAAATCGATCAGCTTCCCAAAGGAGAGCAACCAGAATATGTTATCGGTGGGTTCGTAGCGCACGACTCAGCCTATGCGGCGGCACGCGACGGCGCCGAAGTCACGCTCACCTCGCTGTTTACACGTGAGGGAATGACCGCTTCCGAACACGAGGTAGAAGACGCACTGCGCGAAGGCGTGAGTATCCACGATGGCGTCATGCCCCTCGAAGTACTGGTCGACGATAAAGGCCGCGCTATCGGCATCAAGATGATCAAATGCACGATGGATGGTGAACGCCCGATTCCTGTCGAGGGAACTGAATATACAATCGACTGTGACCTGATTGTCTCGGCGATCGGCCAGTCCGGCGATCTGGAAGGGCTCGAAGAGCTGGATAACGGCAAGGGTCTAATCGATACGGATGCATATTATCGCGTACCAGAGCGCGAAGGCCATTTCGTCGCGGGAGACATCGTTCGCCCCCACCTGCTCACCACCGCCATCGGCCAGGCGTCGATATGCGCTGACTCGATCGATGCCTATTTGAACGGCCGGGATCCGAGCAAACGTCCGAAAGTCGATGTACATCACTTCCACCTGCTTAACAAATTGCAGGAAGCGGAGCTGGCCCCGGACAAATTCGAGGCCGAGGCCGATGAGCGTGGAACCGATAGTTCAAACTATGCGATACATAACTACGAAGACCGCTCCGACAAGGAAATTATTTCTTCGGATAGATTGTTTCTCGGGCATTTTGCCTACACGCCTCGAATAGAGCGCGGGCAGAATGTACCCGAAGCGGATGCGGTACTCGGTCACTTTCAGGACCGTATCGTGCCACTCACGGAAGAACAGGCGATTGCCGAAGCCGACCGCTGCATGAGTTGCGGCATGTGCTTCGAATGCGACAACTGCGTTATTTACTGTCCTCAGGATGCGGTATTTAGAGTCAAGAAGGATAAGAAAACCATGGGACGCTATGTAGATACAGACTATTCACGCTGCATTGGTTGCCATATTTGCGCCGATGTTTGCCCGACCGGCTACATCGATATGGCGCTGGGCGACCACTAAACCCTGGGGGAGTATCCTGTGTATCGAGTCGTTGTATTAGTTCTGGTAGCCGGCCTGAGTTGGTCTACGGCCTGTTCTGCGAGTGACAATTTTAGCCCCGTGCGGGATGCAGAAGGTAATATCATGCCTTTGCCCAGGGGTGAATTCTGTGTCGCGCCCGCCGAAGAAATGCGCAGGGAACACATGAACATGTTGCTGCATCAGCGCGACAAAACCGTGAAGCAGGGCATTCGTGATAAACAGGCAAGCCTGGTCGAGTGTATTAATTGCCATGTTACGCCCGATGCGTCGGGCAAAGTAGCCCGAAGCGGCGAAAAGGGCTTTTTCTGCTCCGCCTGTCATATCCCCGCGAGCGTCAAGATCGATTGTTTCCAGTGCCACACCGATCGACCCGCCGACGCGATTTCGCAACTTATGCTTCCTGATTTGGCGGCTACAGCCGCAAATACCCTGCTGACGCTACCTTATACGATACAAAACAGGATCGATGCAGACTCTGGCGGGGCTTTGCCGTGAACAAAATCGACCAGTACCGAAGACGGTTCCTGGGGATCGCCGGTACCGCTTTTGCCGGAATCACCATTGCGCCGGGCTTCCTGTTGCAATCGACCCAGGCCGGGCCATCGGAACAGGGCGTGAGCGACGCCCAACGCTGGGGGATACTAGTCGATGCCAACCTTTGTGATCCCAACTGCGACATCTGTGTGCGCGCCTGCAACCGGGAAAACGGCCTGCGTACAATTAATGGTCCGGAAACCGATGCACAGTGGATACGCAAGGTTAGCCTGAAAAACAGAAAGACCGGCGATACCCTGAATTTGCCGGTCTTTTGCCAACACTGTGCCCAGGCTCCCTGTATCGATGTATGCCCTACCGGCGCCTCGTTCAGGCGTGCGGATGGTATTGTGCTGGTCGATAAACATATTTGCATCGGCTGCCGATACTGCATGATGGCCTGCCCCTACAAGGCGCGTAGTTTTATTCATGAAACATTAACTGATCAGAAACCCTACGCTCCACGTGGCAAGGGTACGGTAGAAAGCTGCACCCTTTGCGTCCATAAAATCGATCGCGGCGATAATACTACCGCCTGCGTCGAAGCCTGTCCTAATAACGCATTGACCTTTGGCGATTTAAACGATCCTGACAGTGAAATATCGAAAAAAATTGAAAAACTGGGCGGTCAGCAACTACGCAAGAAGCTCAATCTCGATACCGGAATTCGATATCAGGGCTTACCCGTCTGATGGCTGATCCTCATTTCCAGTTGGTCGATTACTCGACGAACAGATACCGCGGCATGCTGTTGACGAACCTGATATTAATCGTTATCGGATTGATAGCGGCATACTATATGGAAAGCGAAGGCCACTATGTTTCCGGAATGAACAATCAGATCGTGTGGGGATTGCCACACGTGGTAGCGATATTTTTGATTGTTTCGGCCTCTGGTGCGCTCAATATCGCCTCAATCGCTTCCGTTTTCAGGCGTGATTTTTATACCCCGCTATCGAGGCTATCGGCGGTCGTCGCCACCGCGTTACTGATTGGCGGCCTGAGCGTCATCCTGCTGGATCTGGGGCGACCCGACCGCTTACTGATCGCGATGACCACCTACAATTTCAGATCGATATTCGCGTGGAATATTTTGTTGTACACCGGTTTTATCGGCATAGCATTGATATATCTGTGGACTATGCTCGACTGGCAGGTCGAGAAATATCGTAAACCAGTCGGCATCTTCGCATTCTGCTGGCGCCTGATACTCACCACAGGAACCGGCTCGATCTTCGGCGTACTCGTGGCACGCGAGGCTTATGACATCCTGGTCATGGCGCCGATGTTTATCGTACTTTCACTCGCCTACGGGCTTGCCTGCTACCTGGTGGTATTATGTCTATTCCTGCCAGAGCAGGACTGGCAGGCCTTTAAAGACCGGCTATGCCGGCTACTCGTAATAATGATCGTTTCTGGCCTGCTGATGACCCTGCTCTACCATGTGGCTAATTTCTGGTGGTTCGGTGCCCAGGCATTTGAAAAATTTCTGCTTGCCGGGGACGGTGTCTATCCCTGGCTGAACT
>JBGMRM010000176.1:0-5005 GCA_048061415.1 Gammaproteobacteria bacterium
ATTCGGGCAAATTGAGCGGATTAATGCAAACTGCGGGGCAGGTCTCGGGCAAGCCGTAAGCTTCGATAAGGGGTATGCCAGTTATCTCGTTCCAGCGTTCTGCAACGGGTTGCTGGACTGCCATTCCGCCTCCCAGGGTCAACTTCAGGTGAGAAAAATCGACCTGATCGAAACCAGGTGTATTCATCAACCCGATAAACAATGTATTAACCCCGGTAATCGCAGTAAACGATACATTCTGTAGTTCCTTGACAAAGTTTGGCATATCACGCGGGTTGGTAATCAAATAATTCCGCGCGCCCACCTTCATAAAAGTCAGGCAATTGGCGGTCAGTGAAAAAATATGATAAAGCGGCAATGCGGTGATAATGGTTTCATTATTCTCTTCAACCGAATCCTTGATCCAGGCTGAAGCCTGCTGCATATTGGCAATCATGTTGCCATGCGTCAGCATTGCGCCTTTTGCTACGCCCGTGGTACCCCCGGTGTACTGCAAAAAAGCGATATCTTCATGGTTTGTCTCTACCGGGGTGTAAGGTTTTCGCGCGCCCTGGCTCAGCGCCGATTTAAAGCTAACCGCGTTCGCAAGCGAAAATGCCGGCACCATCTTCTTCACGTATTTGACGACCAGGTTGACTATCAGGGACTTGGGGAATTTCAGTAAATCTCCCAGCTGCGTGGTAATAACATGTTGAATCGGTGTTTCGTCGATAACGTCAGCCAGCGTGTGGCAAAAATTTTCCATCGCGACTATAACCTTGGCGCCCGAATCGGTGAGTTGGTGTTTTAGCTCGCGGGTGGTGTAAAGCGGGTTGGTATTGACCACGGTAAAACCAGCGCGCAAGATTCCAAAGATTGCCACCGGATTCTGTAATACATTCGGCATCATGACCGCAACGCGGTCACCCTTTCGCATATTGGGTAAGTGTTGCAGATAGCTCGCCAATTGTGCGGTGAGGCGATCCATTTCTGCATACGTGAGTGTCGTACCCAGATTGGCAAACGCAGGGCTATTACTATATTTTGTTGCGGCCTGCTCGAAAACCTCTGTCACCGACCGGTAGGCGTCGACATCGATCGTTTCCGGCATGCCCGGGGGATAGCTTTTTAACCATGTCTTTTCCATGAGTCCTCCTCAGCTTGGCTGTGTAACTTTTATTATTAAAAAATCCTGTGTATTGAGCCGCTAGGCAACTGGTGCGCTCTTAGCCCTGACTTTACGTTTCTTGACAGGTGATTCCTTACTTTTTGGTGCACTCTCCCTTGCCCCGGCGCCTAACTCCTGGGGCCTAAACTCGTCGACCATTATAACCTTTCTAGTGGCAGCGTGTGCCGAGACCAATATTTCCGCCTCTTCACCCGTAATAAAACTCATTTTGACCATATCATCGATCCACTGCTGGTAACCTTGTAGATCCGATTTTGCCTGCTCATTGGCGCGAAGCCTTCGTTCGATGGGTTCGGCCAGGATGACTTTTTCCAGGGCATCTTCCAGGCAACCCGTAATGTCATTAGCGTCGTCGCTGATATATATTCCCTGCGTCAGCCGGTCTCGTGCTTTGCCAGGCCTGACCAGCAGGGCGGCAACCCGGTGGCTCAGGTAATCGTTTGGCTGGCGTAAACTCAGGCCCAGGGGGAAGATTATAGTTCGCACTAATACGCCCAGCCATTTCATCGGAAAATTACGTAATATTTCATCGAGCGCCATCTGGATCTGGTAGAGACTATACTTCGCCGACCACTCTACCAAAGGCAGGTCGGCTTTGGGACGGCCATCGTCTTCGAACTTTTTCAACACCGCTGAGGCGTAAAACATATATCCCAGCGCATCGGCGAAGCGACCGGACAGTTTTTCCTTACGCTTGAAAGCCCCGCCCAAAATCATCAATGCCAGGTCGGCCGTGACCGAAAAGGCAGCACTCATCTGCCCCAGACGACGATAATAAGTGGCCATACGCCCCGGTATCGGTGACTCGGCCAGGTGGCTGCCACTAATTCCATAGATAAAAGCGCGGCAGACGTTGGTGAGCAGGTAGACGATATGGCCTGTCAGAGCCTGATCGAAGGCTTTTTCGCCGGCGGCCTGGTCGTCCATGGTAGCCGCTTCCATTTCACTGACCAGATAAGGATGGCAACGAATCGCCCCCTGCCCAAATATGATCATGGTGCGGGTAAGAATGTTCGCCCCTTCTACCGTTATCCCCACGGGCAGGCTCTGGTAAGCCCGCGCAATATAATTGCCTGGCCCCATGCAAATACCCCGGCCGCCGTGGACATCCATCGAATCGTTGATTATCTGGCGCATAAACTCGGTGTTGTAATATTTCAGGATCGCAGTAACAACCGATGGCTTTTCCCCACTGTCGAGCGCCGAGAGCGTCAACAATCGTCCGGCCTCCGTCATGTACGCCAGACCGCCGATGCGCGCCAATGCCTCTTCAACGCCCTCGAACTTGCCGATTGCGGTATTGAATTGCTTGCGGATACGCGCGTAGGCTCCGGTAACGCGCGCCGAACTCTTACCCGCTGAAGCACCAACGGCTGGCAGGGAGATGCCACGACCCGCAGACAGGGAATCCACCAGCATGCGCCAGCCAGCGCCAATATTTTCTTTGCCTCCGATAATATAATCCAGCGGAATAAACACATCCTTTCCGCTGTTCGGACCATTTTGAAATGCTGCATTCAGCGGGAAATGACGATTTCCGATCGTGATTCCCGGTGTCTCCACGGGTATTAACGCACAGGTTATACCGAGATCACTGTCACCCCCGAGCAAGCCATCTGGATCGTAAACCTTGAACGCGAGGCCTATAACGGAGGCCACCGGTCCAAGCGTGATATAACGTTTTTCCCAATTCAACCTGAGGCCAAGTACCTGTTTACCTTTGTGCTTACCTTTGCATACCACGCCGGTATCGGGAATCGAACCCGCGTCCGACCCGGCGTCCGGGCCGGTCAGCGCGAAGCAGGGTATTTCGCGCCCGTCGGCGAGCCGAGGCAGATAGTAGTCTTTCTGCGCATCGGTACCGTAATGCAACAGTAATTCCGCCGGTCCCAGCGAATTGGGCACCATTACGGTAACGCCAACCGAAATGCTGCGAGCAGAAATTTTCATCACTACGCTGGAATGCCCGCAGGCCGAAAATTCCAGGCCCCCATATTTCTTTGGGATAATCATCCCGAAGAAGCGATGCTTTTTAAGAAAGTCCCACATTTCCTGCGGCAGATCCATTCGATTGTGGGTGATATCCCAGTCGTCGATCATGCTACACAGTTGATCGACCGGACCATCGAGAAAAGCCTGTTCTTCATCGCTGAGTTCGGGTTTTTTGTATTGTAATAGCTGGCTCCAGTCGGGAGCGCCGCGAAATAGCTCTGCCTCCCACCACACCGTTCCGGCTTCGATCGCATCGCGTTCGGTTTCGGACATCGGTGGCAATACCGACTTGATGCGTTTTAACATTGGGCCGCTTATGACATTCCGCCGTATTTCCGAAATCCCCAGCAATACCATAGGTAGCACTAAAAGCACCCAGAACAGCACTCCCCAAAAAAGGCTAAATCCGTCGAAGGCCGTGAAGATGAGCAAGAAAGCAACGACCGCGAGACAGATAGTCCTGAGCGCTGCAGGGTATCGCGCAATCGAGTAAATCAGCGCGAATAAACCAAATAAAAATATGAGAATATTCAAAACGGTTCCGAGTAAACCAGGCCAGTAAGGACTTTAAGCTAAACAATATATTATATTGACCCTGTCAGCAATACAGGGTTTCATTTTGAAACTGACAGACGTTATAAATCAGCCCTTTCGATTAAGCTGATCCCGCAGGGATTGACTCAGCGGCTCCAGTTCGAGCCTCTGTTCCGCGTATTCGAGCAAGGGCAAAATATCGCGCACCAGACCACGTGCATGCTCGGCCAGGTCATCGGTATTATTGTTAGCGATTAGCTGTAGCGCCCGGTCTACCGTTATCGCTCGCTTTTCGCTCGATTTGGGAGCGCCGACGATACAGTTTCCACCCCTGCGCAATGCTTCTGCGAGCCTCCTGTCCAAAATTTCATTGACACTCTCAATACTGGTAGTTTCGTCTGCGACACAACTATACATGGCGCCACTCAAGGTAACCGACACCTGCTTTCCTGCAATGCGAATGCGCAGCCTGGCTATGCTTTCCCTGATACGATTTATCCCGGAAAACGCACCAATGGCATTGACCACTGGAAACAGCACACAGAATTCCGCCTTTTCGAGATAACACAGAATATCTTCTCGCCTGAGCGTTTGCTGCAGGATTTTCGCTACCGCCTGCACGATAGAAACCGCGGAACTTTTATCGAAGCTCGCGACGATAGCTTTCAGGTTGTCCACTTTAAGCTTGCAGATACTGACATTGCTTCTGTGGCGTAATGAAAATGACAATTCCTGTTTCAGTAGAGATTTCAGGTAATTTTGCTGACTCAACTGTTGAAGTACGTTAAGTGCGGCGACCTGCTGCATTTCAACGGTTTGCTCTTCGGAAAACTGGACGAATAACTGCGCGTGCAATCGCACCCGGGTAGTCAGTTCAGTGCTCGCAAATGGCATGTTGATAAAGTCGGTCGCACCGAGCTGAAATGCGGATTCGCGGTCGTTATCCCGATCGCTTTCCCCCACCAGTAACAGAACCGGCCTGGCTGCCAGATGTTTATCGGTGGCGCTGCGGATTCTCTCGAGCAGACCAAACCCGTCTATTGCTACCGGCAGCTCGCAAATTAATACCGAAATATTCGATAATTCGAGCAATTTCGCCCAGGCCGCCTAAGCGTCCTCGACACAGAAAACACTAAAATGCTCGCTTAATAATTTACTGATTGATCGGCTGCTTTGCGGTGACTTCGCAACTAGTAATACGACAGATTTTTCACTGGTGTCGTTCATGCCCGGAATTCATAAGAAAGTTGTATCTGACTATAGTCCATTTTTTACCCTTAAATGATCTGGCCTTTATTTTTTAGGGAATCC
>JBGMRM010000177.1:0-5005 GCA_048061415.1 Gammaproteobacteria bacterium
CAGAATAATCAACATCGACAATATCTATATCAGGTTAGAAGCCGGAATAGAAGGGACTGCCAATTTCGAGCGCTACAAAATCGTCGAATTCTGCAATCTAAACAGCTGCAGCGAGCTGGTCTCCGGTGATATGCGCGCAGGCGTTTTCATGCCCCCGAGACTGGTGGTTTATCAAAAAAGCAAGCAGGCCGACACTCATATTCTTTATCTGAAACCGACTGCATTTGCGGCTTTGTTCGACTCAAAATCGCTCACGCGTGCGGCAACCGAGTACGAGGAAGACATGATCGATGTGCTGGAAGGGATGGCTTACTAATCCTGTGATAAACAGGCTGGTACAGGTATTCCTGGCGAGGAATGCTATCCGCCACTGCCGGGGTTATAATGGCACCGGTCGAGAATCGGCCTGGCTATCACCCATAGAGGCGGGATGAACAGCATCGGGCATCTATTTTTTCAACACTTGCGTCAGGTCTCTGCATGGGTCCTGGCCTTAAGCCTGACTGGCCTGATGGCGCCGGCCTACGCCTACGAACATCAGGATTCCCTGGTTAATTTTGTCGATTATTCCGATAAGGTAATCGCCACCAACAAAAAAGAAAATAAACCTTACTTTCTCCTGTTTGCTGCCGAATGGTGTTATTGGTGTAGGCAGTTTGCGAGTAGAACGCTAATTCGGCAGGATGTGGCAGATTTTTTGAACCAGCGTTTCGTTAACGTATTTATCGACGCCGATATCGATAACGCCGCCTATGTTAAATACCAGGCTGCAGGCTTGCCTTATACCATTTTTCTCAACCCTGACGGATCTCTTTATTACCAGTATGCAGGGACGCTCTACGGTGACAATTTTCTCGCCGTCATACAGGAAGTAGCGGCCAAAGCAGGGGTCGGGCAATATGCCCTGGGAATGGAATCGAAACAGGTTAAATACACGGCTCCGACCAGCCTTTCGGTATCCGATCTGGAGGATATGCCGGTCATTTTCAAACAGGGCCTGGTGGATAATTTTGACACCAGTGAGTATGGATTAGGCAATGGCCAGAAAGCAATATTGCCACGAACCTTTATGTACCTGCTGGAAAACGCAGAAGCCCTCGACCGGGAACGGGTCATGGGCTGGAGCACTAAAACCCTCGAACGGGCGATCGATCGAATATATGATCCGGTAGAGGGCGGTTTTTTCCGCTATGCGAAAGCACGTAACTGGCAAGGGCCCCGCTTCGAAAAGCTGGCCGATTTAAATGCAGGTATCGTACTTTTACTGTATCAGATAAACCGGGTAAGCCCTTCGCCGAAGCTTAAAAATGCCGCAGATAAAACGCTGGCCTACCTCTCTTCTACATTATTTCATCCACTCACCGGCACTTTCCTGAGCTTTCAGGTAGCCGACATCTCCTACTATTCACTCAATAAGGAGCAAAGAAAATCGGCCGTCAAGCCCAGGGTAATGGATAAGGTTTTTACCGACCGTTTGGCAGTGACGCTCAGCTACCTGATTCCGGTCATGGATTACACAGATGACCCAGGCCTGGAAATCAGGGTAAAACAATCGCTCGATTTTTTAGCCGGGATGATCTCCAGGAACGATGGTATGAAGCGATATTATGCGATGACGAGCCAACAGTGGCGTGACCGAAGTGGCCTGTCGAATTACGCCTATGTCGCGAAATTGTTTAGCGACGCGGCGTCTCGTTTTCAAAGTGCCTACTATGCGGATATCGCCACCAAAGTAGTGCGAACGGCGATCAGGGATTTCTACGACGATCAACAGGGAGCGTTTGTCGATTCCGACATCGACGACAGCACTAACGTGGAATACCTGATGGAAATTAATGGATTACTTGCGCAGTCGATAATCGGCCTGGGGGATCGTTTTAACCCCCGCGATCGCGAAATCGTCAAATCGTTAATCACGCATTTTTCGCTGATGGGCGAAGTACTGGAAGAACGTTTCTGGAATGCGGACCAATGGGAATTTGCCGAGACCTATGTCCCATACCTGCGACTCCTGGAAGAATACGAGTTTACCCGCAGCAGTGGGTCCTGACGGTGAGCCTTATAAATCGATAAAACAATGGATCGGTTTGTGGTCCGAGCCTTCAGCCCTGTGATCGATCGCCACCCGCTGCACATTGCTGGCCAGGTCGAGTGACACGAAAATATGGTCTATTTTTCCAGACACCTGAATGTCTCCAGTCTGGCCAGGCCTGAGCGTCCCTGTATTCAGATTTTTCGTATCAACCAGCTGCCAGCAATCCTTTAAATCGCTGTTGTCGACCAGGTAACCATACTCCGGTGAATCAGGGGCGCAATTGAAATCTCCACAAACTATGGCGCTCTGCGGCATTTCAGGGGCGTGTTCCCGATTACTCCAGTCATCTCCGTCGAGATCGGATCTACCACTCCAGGCCCCTTTTTGCCGAGGCGACTTTTGGTAAGTTTTGTTCAAAAGTTGCATCTGCTCGACGCGTTCTTCAGAAGTCAGATATCCAGCGTGGTAATTATAAACCCGTAGCGTTTTTTTGTCGGATCTGATCACGCTCTCGACAAGGCTCATCTGAATATTAAATTTATCGGCGTAATGACTCTTCGGCAGGTTGAAGGTGCGAGAGCTAACAATCGGCCAGCGCGACAGGATCATATTGCCATGGCGCCTGCGCCGGTTAACCACCGTTCCATCGCCACTTTTCAGGCTGTTATCCATATCAAAACTGGAGCCGAAGACGTAATAGTATTCGTTTAACACGCCGGCAATAGCCCGTGGCTGGTCGACTTCCCCACTTCGCTTCCACCCGGATTCGACTTCCTGCAGGAAGATTACATCCGCGCCTCTAATCGAATCGCATATTCTCGAAAGATCTACCCGTTGATCCAGCCCTCGACCAAATTGAATATTGTAACTAATAATATGCATTACAAATTCCCCCTGTCATTTGAATCAGGCTAGGCCTGGGTCAACAGGATGATTGCACTCACCGCGAAGCCCATCGCAGCGATTTTTTTGCCACTGAGCGCTTCCATTTTCATTACAATCGCCACCAGAAGCGCCACCAGGAAACTCAGGTTGGCGATGGTAACCACTACGCTCGCTTCACCGAGCTTCAGCGCGCTTACCAAAGTTTTGACAATTGCGTAGACCAGCACCCCGGACAGTAGCGAATACGCGACTTTTTGCCGGGTAATGGCGTAGCGGCGCTCGATCATTATCGCGTAAAGTATGCCAGATATAATCCAGCAAACCGACGAAATCAGGATCAGTGCGTCTGCATTGGCGCCCTCCGACAACCCCGCCTTGGTAACCACGCTATAGGCCGCGCGCAGTGATGCCCCCGCGATTACGATCACCAGGCCGGTATTGAGCATCGGGTGGCGATCGCTGGTATTTTGGTGGCGATAGAGTAAAAGTACCGCGACGACGCCAAGGGCTATGCCGGCTAACTTAAGCAGTGATAGAGATTCACCGAGGAAAACAACCGCTAGAATCACAACCGCGATGGTATTGAGGCGATATATTGTCGATCCGAGACTGACTTCCATATGCCGCAATGCTTCGAGTAGCATAATATTGGCGGCGGCGACGCTGATGCCGGCAACCAGTCCAAACGACCAGGTCTCCCGGTTAAATAGAAACGCTTCCTGCCGGAGCGTAACATCGACGATCAGCAAAGCAGTCCAGACAGTGCCAATACCGCAAATCATCATGCCGCGCGAACGCTCTACCGCGCTATAACGCTTGAATACCACTTCGTTCAGGCCACCGAATACAAGGCTCAGAATGGCAAACAGGATCGCCAGGTCCAGCATCGATTTATTTCAGGATTGAACGGTCTAGTCTCATTCAGGCGCATGTTAAGCCATGACTGCCCGAGAGCACCAACATTATTTCCACATAGAAATTTTCGCCGAATGAAGATAGTCACCGGGCCTAGGAGCTCGACCCTGTCATTCCGGCTCGCGGGACGGAATGGCGGCTGGCGTGGTGTATGGATTGGCGTCAGGGGTGACAAAAAACGTCGTTTCGAACAACAATGCTGCTATGCTATATTTCGGCCAGGCCTCCCTCGAGGAAAAACGATGCCCGATCAAACCGTAATTAAATTCGACCCCTATGGGCACCCCGAAACCGGGTTACAAACCTGGGAACCGATGCTGAAGGAAATAATTGCATCGGGTGAGCCAGTGCAACGCGGACACCAGTACTTCGGAGCCGAAAATGACAAATTAACCGCCGGCGTATGGGATTGCACCACACATGCACTCAAACGCGAACCCTACGAAGTCGATGAATTCATGATCGTGCTCGAGGGCTCGATATCGATCGAGTATGCGTCCGGGCATACCGAAACCTTCAGGGCGGGTGACAGTTTCATTATCCCGAAGGGTACCGACTGCATCTGGAAGCAATCCGAGTATGCACGCAAATACTATTTTATTCACGATAATCCGTCCGGCAACACTCCCGAGAACTCCGAAAATCTCGCTGCCATCCGGGTAGACCTGTCTGTCGAGTTGGCCAGAGTAACGACCCACGATGAGTCCCTGTATCTAAGCGATATCCCTGATATGGCGATGAATGTTTTATATTCAGACCCGTCCGCAAGGTTTATCGCGGGCGTCTGGGATAGCAGCCCGATGAAGCGGGCCCCGGACACTATTGCGCGTAGCGAATTGATGCGTATTCTCGAGGGCAGCGGCTCGATCACCAATGCCGACGGCGTGGTATTTAACTTCGAGGCAGGTGACACTTTCCTGGTGCCCATCGGTATGGGTTACCAATGGCAAAACGACGAGTATGTGAAAAAAGTATTCTGCAGTTATACACCCTGAGCAAGCCGCCCGTATCGCCCGCTGCGCCCGATACTGCGCCGGCAGAATTTTAACAAAAAAGTAAAATTACGATGAATAGTAATCCAGACCATGAAACCCTCGACCCACAGGACTGGGAACAGATGCGCGCCCTGGCCCACCAGATGGTAAACGATTCGATCGACTACCTGAAAAC
>JBGMRM010000178.1:0-4966 GCA_048061415.1 Gammaproteobacteria bacterium
TATCGGCAGGTTTGCCGGTATCAGCGATAGCAAGGCGCAATTTTCGGGGTCGCTACCGAACGTGTGTGCGTTGGCCGATCTTAAAATGGGCCGGCTACTCGATACCATCGATGAGTGGGCAACTGAAAACGATAAGGACGATGAGGTTGAAAGTCCTGAGCGTTATCCGCCAACCAGGGTAGATGGCGCTCCACCACTCGATATCGACCTCGCGACTGGTGAGATACGGTCGATCGTCTGGGCGACTGGATTTCGTCCAGACTATTCCTGGTTAGATTTACCGGTGCTGGATCGAAAAGGACGAATCCGTCACGATGGTGGAGTGGTCGATTCGCCAGGTCTATATGTGATGGGTTTGATCTTTCTTCGCCGCCGCAAGTCCAGCTTTATCCATGGGGCCGAAGACGACGCCCGTGACCTGAGCGCCCACCTGGCTTCCTACCTTGACCAGCGTGCGGCAAAATCCAGCGGCACTGGTTAATTTAATGCAGGGTCCTGTAAATACGACAGGTAATTTTCCCAGGTATCACGCTGTCTGGCCGTATTATCCGCCTCGATCAATTTAGACACGCTCATGAACCTGAAATCCTGCGCCGCCTGCGGCAGGTTTTCGCGTAAAAATTCGATTGTCGTGGCGTGCGGATGACCGATCGCTACCGCCGATCCGCGTTGGCGCGCCTTTTCCAGCCAAATCCGGTATTGCAGTTGTATCGATTCGATATTGGTATGCTGGTTGTCGAGAAACACGTCGCGCGATATTGACCGCAGTCCTGAGCTAATTGCCTCTGAATAGGCGATGCTGCGCGGTGTTGTACGGCTATCGAGGAAATATAATTTCGAGTCGTAGATTCTAATACTATCCATGATCGGGCGCATAAAATAATTTATTGTGGTCAGACGACTGCCCATGTGATTGTTGATGCCCCTGATACCAGGGAATTCGGACAACATCGAAACCATTTTGCGCCTAAGCTGATTTTCGTCCATCGATTCGTCCAGCGTATTTGGCTCCGATTGCACGGTCGGGGCCGAGGCCTGTAATGGAAGATGCAGGATTACTTCTTTGCCGGACTGGCGCGCAAAGGCCGCGAGTTTTTGGGCATTGGAGGCGCCGGGTATGACTGCGTAGGTATGGTCGCCTTCCAGATTGATTGCCGCACGCCCCTGTTGCAACGAATATCCGATATCGTCGATGACCAGAGATAATACCGGGTGTTGGTCACCGATAGCGGCAGCGCTAACGCCTAGAAGTGCAGTGACCAGGTATAGCTTCGTCAAATCCTTAGCTGCTTTTGAGCTGGTTCAAAATGGTTAAACCCTTGAGTAGATTAAGCGCTTCGAACAACTGGAAGTCGGTTTGAGCCAGGGTATCGGAGGTTTTCTTATCCGCCTCTTCCCGCGCGCTACTACTTTCGTCTTCTTCACCATTAGGATTGCTCAGTCGGCCATTGAGATCTTTTTCGGAAAACGATTCTCCCTGTGAATCTTTGGGGGCAACACTGAGGGTACTCAACTCGATATCCGGAATGATGCCTCTGGCCTGTATCGAACGCCCGTCGGGGGTGAAATATCGCGCCGTGGTCAGTTTTACCGCGGAACCATTGCGTAATTCCTGGATGGTTTGAACCGACCCCTTACCGAATGACCTGGTGCCCATAATGATCGCCCGTTTATGGTCCTGCATCGCGCCGGCGACTATTTCCGAAGCCGAGGCTGAGCCACCATTGATCAAAACCACCAGTGGGGCGCCATTCAGACTGTCTCCGGGTGTGGCGAGGTATCGATTACTCGAGTCTTTGATGCGTCCCTCGGTGTATACGATTAGACCCTCATCGATGAAAGCGTCTGATACGCCCACTGCGCCATTCAAAACTCCGCCGGGATTATTACGTAAGTCGAGAACCAGCCCTTTGAGCTTGTCCTGCTTTTGCAGGTCGGAGATAGCCTTGAGTAAATCGGTTGTAGTACGGGATTGAAAATTGGTAATCCGTACGTAACCGTAGCCCGGCTCCAGCATGCGATTCTTAACGCTCTTGACGCGAATTATCTCGCGGGTAAGCGTGATGATCAAAGGTTTCGGTTCGCCCGCGCGCACCACCGTGAGAACGATGTCGGTATCAGGTTTGCCGCGCATCAGTTTCACCGCCTCGTTCAGGGTCATGCCCTTGACAGGTGTGTCATCAAGCTTGATGATCAGGTCGCTGGGTTGTATACCTGCCCGCGCCGCGGGGGTATCGTCGATTGGGGAAATGACTTTTACAAAGCCATTTTCCATCCCAACTTCGATCCCAAGCCCGCCGAACTGTCCAGTGGTGCCAATCTTTAACTCCCCAAATTCGGCAGTATTTAAAAAGGATGAGTGTGGATCGAGACTACTGAGCATGCCTCTAATTGCATTTTCTATCAATTGCTTGTCATCGACAGATTCGACATAGTCAGATTTGATACGTGAAAATACTTCGGTGAAGGCCTGTAAGTCTTCAAACGGGATATCCTGATTGTCTTTTAGTGCGTAGACGCTCTGCCCGATGGCCAAAGACAGTCCAATCACTAAACCTACCAGTAAATAGGTTGATTTTCGTAAATTGTTAAGCATTAAATTCTCCGCATGCATGCTCTAATTGTAGACCAAATGCTGTTCGAGAAGTTGTTATACCTCTCAAAATTAGCATAATCGCACTGGTCACAGGTGTATTTTTCTCAACAAAGGCAGATCCATCGATCCAGCTGCACTGTTGATACCGTGGCTAGGATGTGAACAGGTTACTGCTCTTGAACCATAGCGTGGGGTTTTGTGGTTTTCCTTTCTTTCGGATTTCGAAATAGAGGCCTGTTTTTGGTTGTCCACCGCTATTACCAATACTACTGATTATATCACCAGACTCAACCCATTCCCCGGCAGATTTAAACAACGATTCGTTGTGTCCATATAGTGACAGGTAAGAATTGCCATGGTCGATGATGATTAAATTGCCCATACCGCGCAACCAGTCGGCAAAAGCAACGCGGCCACGGGAAACCGCACGTACGTATCTGCCGGCGGGTGCTTCGATCATCACCCCTTGCCACCGCAGGTCAGATAGCGGTTTTTGTCGTCCGAATAATTTCTTAATGTTTCCCTTAACCGGCCAGGCCAGTTTACCTTTCAACATCGCAAAAGATTTACCGCCGACATCGGGTTCCAGCAATGGTGTATCGGTGAGAATTTCCTGTATCGAATTGATCAGTTTTTGCAGCTCCCTGGCATCGTCTTCAAGTTTGCCGAGGTAACGCCCCTGTTTCTTTAGCTGTTTGTCCAGCGAGGCGATAATCGATTTGCGCTTTTTTCGATCCTTGCCCAATTTGGCGATCTGTATTTTCAATGACTTGCGGTTTTTTTCAAGCCCTAGCCGGGTGTTGTTTATCTGTGCTTCGGTTTCGATAATCGTGTCGATATTTTTCCTGACGCTGTTAATCAATTCAGCCCGGGCGTTCGAGAAATACTGGTAATACACCAGATTTCGCTGAAAAACACCTGCATCCTGTTGGGAAAAAAGCAGTTTTACCCTTTCCTGCTTACCCATAGTGAAGGTAGTATATATCTGCTGTGCGAGGATATCGTTTTCACGGCTTAGTTGCTGCTGATGTTGTTTGCGTGTTTGGCGTAGTTGTTTAAGTTGCTTCTGTTTTTGACGTATATTTTTTTCTGTGTCTCGAATTTTGCGGCTGATTGTGCCGACACTCCGCTCGATTTTTTCGAGTTGCCTGGTATAGCGTGATTTACTGTCTTCCTTAACATCGATCGTCTGCTTTAATTTTTTAATTTTGGTCTGAAGGCTCCTGAGCTCCTGCTCTTTCAGGTCGTGCTGGTTCGCGCCCGCAGGTGCTCCGATCAGGTAAAACATAAGAATGGTAGAAACCAGCAGACGGGAAAAAGAGAGATCGAATTTTAGCGTCATGAGGTGCAAGTGCTATCGGTTTGCATGTCTGCAAATCATACTGGATATTGTGTTGCCTGGCGAATCTGGCGTGGCTCGGAGCAGGCTATCATCGGTAGACAAGGATAGAGGTTTCGTTCATAATCGAACGCTAATATTATTGTTTGGTAATAAACCGTCAATGAATTTCGATCCGGTGAAATCGATCGACGCCCGGCAGCTACTCGTGAGGGAAGAAGACATAGAAATAGCCTCGCGCTCGCTCAAAGCCATGTCACATCCCCTGCGGTTGAAGATCCTTTGCACCCTCGGAAGCCAGGAGATCAGCGTGCAGGGCATTGTCGATAATGTCGGAACCTCTCAAAGCAATATTTCACAACACCTCGCGATTTTGCGCGATAAGGGTATACTGGCGTCGCGCAAGGACGCCAATCGGGTTTTTTACCGCGTGGGCGATGCCCGTACTTTGCGCTTGATCGGTATGATGCAAGAAGTTTTCTGTTCTTCGTAATTTCCAGTAACCTATGTTTGCCCAAATAACTGATTTTTCAGCTAATAATCCCTTGCTGGTCGGCGCTTTTGTCGCGTTGCTGGTGGCATTGTTTTTCAATGAAATGAAGCACGCAACGCAAAAATTCCGTAGCCTGGTTCCGGCTGAAGCGGTGCAGAAGATGAATAATGAGGAGGTGCTGTTTCTTGATGTCAGGGAGCCCGCCGAAACCGCGTCGGGGAAAATAGCCAAAGCAATACAGATTCCAGCGGGCTCGGTGGCCGAGCGTATCAGTGAACTCGAAAAACACCGGGGTAAGCCGGTCATCGTTTATTGCAAAACCGGGACTCGTTCCGGTATTGCCTGCAGGGCCCTGAGTAAAGGCGGCTTCGAAAAGGTTTTTAGCCTGAACGGGGGTTTACTCGCTTGGCAGGATGCGCATTTACCGGTGGTGAAAAAATAAAACCCTGGTGCGGCTAAATTCTCCCTGAAGAGGTACACAACTTGAAGAGGCACACAATAAAATGAGCGAAAAGCAGGCTCCGGAATCTCAATTTGC
>JBGMRM010000179.1:0-4965 GCA_048061415.1 Gammaproteobacteria bacterium
CCTGGGGATGCCCGAAACCGACAAAAACTTGAGCGTTTCCAGCAGCGCAACCGGCGCATCGACGCGAATAATACCGAGCTGGTCGAAAAGCGCATGAAAAGCCTGGTCCGTACCGGCCAGAGAACCCGTATGGCTCAAGGTCAGGCGGGACCCAAGGTCCGAACTACCCGCCTTTAGCACCACCAGTGGTTTATTGGCCTGCAATGCCCTGATCGAAGCCGAAGCAAATTTGCCAATATCCCGGATGCCTTCGATATAAAGCCCGATCGCACTGACTTTGGGCTCATCCACCAACAGGTCGATGTAATCTTCGATGGTCATCATCGCCTGGTTACCCGCCGATATGACGTAACTGATCGGCACCGATCGGTCATTCATGGTCATATTGGCTGGAATCATGCCGCTTTGCATGACTAGCGCGACACCTTTGTCGCAGCGTTGCTTACCAGCGCCGAACGGCCACAGCGTGGCGCCATTGGTGTAATTGATCATCCCATAACAGTTGGGGCCGACCAGCGCGCAGTCGCCGGCGGCTTCGATCAATGCCTGTTCGGCGGCCTGACCCTCGGCGCCGAGTTCGCCATAACCCGCGGTATAGCATACTGCGCCGCCTGCACCCATCTGGCTTAACTGTCGAATCACACCGATAGCAGCGCTTCTAGGCGTGGCCAGA
Organism: Gammaproteobacteria bacterium; assembly: GCA_048061415.1. Taxonomy (GTDB): domain Bacteria; phylum Pseudomonadota; class Gammaproteobacteria. Next base: position 674 of record JBGMRM010000179.1, read on the forward strand.
AATACCGCATCGGGTGCTTCAGGCAAGTCCAGCACGGACCGATAGCAGGGCAGGCCGCCAAGCGTTTCGCGCCTGGGATTGACGCCCCAGACGGGGCCGTCGAAAAGTTCGGCACATTGACGCGCGCCGAAATCGGCATCGGCCCCACCGATAAATGCGATGTGGCGCGGATTGAGTAATCGCCATAAATTTTGATGCTGGCGCTGATTCAAGACTCGTACTGGCGCAACAATGAGCGGGAAATAATATGCCGCTGTATCTCCGAGGTGCCATCCCAGATCCGATCGAGTCGCGCGTCACGCCACAGGCGTTCGATTGGCAACTCTTCCATCAACCCCATCCCGCCATATATCTGGATCGTATGGTCTGCTGCCCTGCCGACCGCCTCCGAAGCGAATAGCTTGGCCATCGCAGCATCTTCGGGTGTCATGATACCCTGGTCGGCCTTGTCGGCCGCGTGCATGACCAGCAAATCCGAGGCCTGTAGATCGGTCGCCATATCGGCGAGTTTGAACGAAGTTCCCTGAAATTTTCCGATCGCCTGGCCGAATTGCCTGCGCTCCGTGGCATAACGCGCGGCCAGTTCGAGCAAACGTTCCATTTTTCCACAGGCTGCTGCCGCTACCCAGACACGACCCATCTTCAACCACTTTTCAGCCAGTTCGAAGCCCTGGCCTTCTTCGCCAAGAATTTGATTTTCGTGCACGCGGCACCGATTAAATGACAGTTGCCAGGTATGGTAAGCGCGCTGCGCTGCACACCGGGGACCGCGCTGTATGTCAAAACCAGGCGTATCCTTGTCTACCAGGAAGGCAGTGACCAGTTTGCGATCACCGCGCCTGGTTTCCTCTACGCCGGTCCAGGCAAACAGGATCGCAAAGTCCGGAATAACCGGGCTGCTGATAAAATGCTTCAACCCATTGATGATGAAATCATCCCCTTCGCGCACCGCTTTGGTAGTCATGGAGAGAATGTCGGAACCGGCGCCGGGCTCGGTAAGCGCGAATACTTCTTTCTTATCGCCGCTAATGCAGGGCTGGAGATAGTTTTCTATCTGATCGCCTTCACAGGCCAGCAAAATTTCAGACGGCCGGTGCAAAAACCCATGCAGGCCATAACTGGTCTTACCCAGTTCGCGCTCGAACAGGGCCAGGGTTTTATAATCGAGTCCGCCGCCGCCGACTTCCTCCGGCAGATTCGGTGCATAAAAACCCATTTCGAGCGCGCGCGCCTTGATGTGTTTTCCCAGTTCTTCCGGCACTTCCCCGGTTCGATCCACCTCGGCTTCGTACGGCTCGAGTTCCTGCTCGCGGAAAGCGCGCAGCGAACGAACGATCATGTCCTGTTCGGCTGTCAGCGTGAAATTCATAGCGTCAGTTTCTTATAAATGATTCACTTCATAATATACCAATCGTAATCCAAGTCTACTACACTGCGCTCTTCTGAAATGTCCTGTATCGAGCAAGGTGAAAAGATGATTCCGGGTGATGAAGAAGTCAGGGTAGCGGTCGACGGGCCTGTCATGCAAATTACCATCGACCGTCCCAAAGCCAATGCGATCGATCTCCCCACGAGCCGTAAGCTGGGCGAAGCGTTGGTTTATTTTCGTGATTCCCGCGAGCTTAAGGTCGCCATCATCACCGGCGCCGGCGAGAAAATTTTCTGCGCCGGGTGGGATTTAAAAGCGCTCGATAGCGGCGATACCTCGCTCGAAAACTGGTGGGAAGCCGAAGACTCAAACCTCGGTGGCTTTGCAGGTATTACCGAAATGTGGAACCTGAACAAACCGGTAATCGCAGCGCTCAACGGCCTGACCATCGGTGGCGGTTTCGAAATAGCGCTGGCCTGCGACCTGATCATCGCCGCCGAGCATGTAGAATTCGCCCTGCCCGAACTACCGCTGGGCCTGATCCCGGATGCCGGGGCGGTGCAGCGCCTGCCGCGGCGCCTCCCCTATAACATCGCGCTGGAGATGCTCTATCTCGGTCGCCGCATGCCGGCCGAAGAAGCGGCGCATTATGGATTAGTCAACAAGATCGTGCCCGCGGCCGAGCTCATTCCGGCGGCGCACGCCTGGGCAACGCAATTGTCCGAAGTCGCGCCACTGGCATTGCAGTCGGTCAAGGAAGTGCTGCGTGCGATCGAATGCGAGCCGTTAGAACAGGCGTTCCATAAAATGCGCTACGACGACTTGCCGACCTACAGGGCCATGTTGTCCTCGGACGACGCCGGCGAAGGCGTCAAGGCATTTGTGGAGAAACGCGAGGCCAGGTTTAAAGGTCGGTAACTTTCGGGGGTCGACAAAAATGCTGGATCAAAAACCTGAAGCGGTTCGCCGGGTCACCTGTATCGGCGCCGGACCTATCGGTGGCGGCTGGGCGGCGCATTTCCTCGCGCAGGGCTACCGCGTTACCAGTTACCTGCACGATGAATCAGAATACGATGCATTGATGCGCCTGCTTGAAACCGCCTGGCTCAGTCTCGAAAAAATTGGCCTCGCCGACGGGGCCTCGATGGATTTGTTCGCCTGGACCACCGATCTCGAGCAAGCCATCGAACAGGCCGAATTTATCCAGGAAAGTGTTCCCGAAGACCTGCCGCTTAAACAGGAACTCTACCAGCGGCTCGGTGAGGTCGTTGACCCGCGTGTGGTTATCGCTTCCAGCACTTCGGGCCTGTCGATGACCGATATTCAGGCCAGATGCGCCACGCCCGAACGAACCCTGGTCGCGCATCCCTTCAACCCGCCCTACCTGTTAGCGCTAGTGGAGATGATCGGGGGTGAAAAAACCTCGGCACAGACCGTCGAATGGGCCGAACAGTTCTACCGGGCCGCAGGTAAATCACCGTTGCTGATGAAAAAGGAAATACCCGGATTTATCGCCACGCGACTTCAGGAAGCGATCTGGCGCGAAGCCCTGCACATGGTCGCCAACGGCGAAGCCACGGTGGAGCAAATAGACCAGGCTGTGGTGAATGGGCCTGGCCCACGCTGGGCATTGATGGGCCCCTGCGAAATTTTTCATGTCGGCGGCGGCGAAGGCGGCATGGCGTATTGCCTCGACCAGTTCGGCCCCGCGCTGAAACTACCCTGGACCCGCCTGGTCGCACCGGAGCTAACGCCCGAACTACGCAAGGCGATGGTCGATGGCTGTATCGAAATGACCAAAGGACAGGACTTCGCCACGCTCAGCCAGAAAATGAACGATGGCCTGGTCGAAATTGCGAAAATTAAGAAAAGGAAAACGTCATCCAGACCCCCGAGCCGGAATCCATAGTAATGTTGATCCCGTTATAAACGGCCGGTAACTGGACTTTGGGTAGCACAACCACTGGGATACTATTACAGGACGTTGTGCGACAGGGACGTCGCGCACGAGCCCCCATGGAAGGGTTAACGGCGTTCCTGAAATAGTATCCCAGTGGTTGCGCCTCAATAGTACGGCTGTCTCGGGATGATAATTATTACTAGTTTACCCTGCCAACGAATGAGAATTAATAAATGAACAACGATGTCATCATTACCTGCGCGGTTACCGGCGCCGGGGATACCACGGGCAAAAGCGATTTGGTACCGATCACCCCGGAACAAATTGCCAATGCCGCGATCGAAGCGGCCAAAGCGGGCGCGGCAGTCGTCCATGTTCACGTGCGCGACCCGAAAACCGGCCAGGGTTCCCGGGATGTGGGGCTATTCAAACAGACCGTCGACCTGATTCGCGACAGTGGCGTCGATATGATAATCAACCTCACCGCCGGCATGGGTGGGGACTGGGTTCCGAGCGAAGAGGACCCTTCGATGCCGGGGCCGGGTACCGATATGATTGGCCCCGAGGAACGCCTCGCGCATGTGGTCGCTTGCAAACCCGATATCTGTAGCCTCGATTGCGGCACGATGAATTTCGGTGGCAACTATACCTATATCAATACCGCGCCCTATTTACGTACCATGGCGAAAATGGCCCAGGATCTTGGCGTTAAGCCCGAACTCGAAGTATTCGATCTCGGCCAGATCAGGCTGGCGCAAAAGCTGATCGACGATGGCCTGATCGATGCGCCACCGATGTTCCAGATTTGCCTCGGTATCCCCTGGGGCGCCGGCGCCGATACGGAAACCATGGCGGCGTTGAAGCAGGCCCTGCCGGCCGACGCGATCTGGGCCGGTTTTGGCATCTCACGAATGGAAATGCCGATGGTGGCGCAGGCCGTTTTACTCGGCGGCAACGTGCGGGTGGGTCTGGAAGATAATATTTTTCTCGACAGGGGTGTTCTGGCCACCAATGGCATGCTGG
>JBGMRM010000180.1:0-4947 GCA_048061415.1 Gammaproteobacteria bacterium
TGAAGATAAAATTACGACTACGACACTGTTAATCGTTTCTCATGGAGATGCATTACAAATATTGCAGACCGCGTTTGCGAAAAAGAGCGCCTCGAGGCATCGGTTCCAACCGCATCTCGAGACAGCAGAAATCAAACGGCTAAACCTGATGCATGGGGTAGGGTCTCCTTAGTTTTATAATGAAACAAAAAACTCTTTTCCCCAGGTTCAAATAAGCTATTATTTTAAGCTACTATATAGAGATGACACATTTTTTTAGACTATGATCTCGAATATGAAAAGGATAAGGAGTACCAACAGGGAATGAAAAAGTTACTTAAAGTTGATACGACAAACCTGCAAATAGGGATGTATATTTCCCATTTGGATAGACCCTGGCTGGAGACGTCGTTCCTGGTACAGGGGTTTTATGTCAAGAACAGAAGAGATGTGGATATCATCAGCGAAATCTGCGATTACGTTTATGTGGATTCCTCAGTAACTGCCAAAAAAATTACCAGTAAAATGTCTACCGTTAGTTCGGCTATGGGGCTTAGCTCCGGCACAACTGAATTTACTGTTACCAGTATAGATATCAGCGCCATAAAATCCGGGGCAACTGGAAAAACCAAAACAACATCAAAGGAGAGTGGCAATGGCCTGGACGATTTATTTCCAGGCGAAAAACTGGAGGCCTATACCGACGAAACGAACTGGAAAAGTGAAGGGCCGGATGCCCTGGTAGCTATTTCCGGACTTCAACTAGGATTGAAGGAACTGGTGTCCCGGAATCAGGAAGGTAGCCCACTGGAGGTTATCAAAATAAAGCAGGCCGTGGAACCGATGGTCGAATCGGTAATCCGTAGCCCCGACGCCTGTATCTGGCTGGCGCGAATGAAAAAGCAGGATAATTATATCTACGAACACTCGTTGGGCACCTCGATCTGGGCGGTGGCACTGGGACGACAGTTTGGCCTGCCTAAAACAGATCTGCGCTCGCTGGCAATTGGCGGATTATTACTGGATATCGGCATGCTAAGACTCGATAGCAAAATATTAAATGCCAATCGCCGCCTGACAACCCAGGAATTAAAAATAATGAAAAAGCATGTCGAGGTCGGCGTTAATCTCCTGAAGGAAGGCGGGATGAAGAACCAGGATGTCCTTGATATGGTGGCCCATCACCACGAACGCCATAATGGAGACGGATATCCGCAGGGTTTGAAGGGAAATCAGATTCCGGTGTTTGCGCGAATAGCTGCATTAGTTGACTGCTATGATGCTATTACCAGCGACCGAATTTATGCCCGGGCCATGGCGCCCTCACTCGCAATAAAACAAATATACGACTGGAAAGACGTTTACTTTCAGGCGGAGATAATCGAGGAATTTATCCAGGCTATCGGGATATACCCGGCTGGCACACTGGTTGAGTTATCTACCGGCCATGTCGCAATCGTGGTCGCTGCATCTCGTTCACGTCGTTTGCGACCAGAGTTGATGCTGGTACTGGATAGCGATAAAGAGCCTTTAGAAGAAATAGAAATGGTGGACTTGTACGAGGTTACCCAGACTGAAGATGGTAGGCCGCTGGATATAGTCAATAGCCTGGAGCCGAATGCCTACGGCATAGATTTAAGCAGCATAGAACTTTAAAAAGGTGCAAATTGGATAAGCTGCCACCTACCGATCGTCAGGCATTCCTGGGGTCATTGTCGCGCCATATCGAGGCAGGCTCGGGAAAAGACACGACACTGGGGATATTGCTGGTTGATATTATCAATCTAGCGCAAATTAACCACCAGTACAGTTACAACCACGGTGATCAGGCGTTGTGCCATTGTTTCTCTCAAATGTTATCGGTAAGTCGTATACCAGAAACGGTATTTCGTATCGGCGATCATCAATTTGTATTCATTCTTCCGGATTTAAAAACCCCGTCCCTTATTGCGCTGGCGTTTAATAAAATTAGCAAGGTATTAAAGGAAGACGTTATCGTTGATGGCCAGAATATCGGTCTCGACACTAGAATCGCTATTGCGCTGAATAAGGACGCCAGATACAGCTCTGAAGCTACCCTGTTAGTCGCGGAAAGCTCGTTAATGCAGGCCAAAACCACGGACGGGTCGTTTAATTTATCCCATTCTGAAAATGAAAATCAGCAGGCGAAAATCCTCGAAAAAATATTCGAAGACAAATTGAAAGCCAATGATTTTGAACTTTATTATCAGCCCAAAGTGAATTTATGGAACGGCGAAATCGAAAGTGCCGAAGCCTTGCTGCGCTGGCAGATACCCGGAGAGGGTTATATTTCCCCGGAAGTGGCAGTCGAATTAGCGGAGAAAACCGGGCAGAGCTTTGCGCTGACTAAATGGGTCATGCATACCGCTATTCGTCAACTCAAGGAATGGGGGAAAAAGGGCTTATCGATGTCGATAGCGGTTAACGTACAAGCCAATCTGATTCAGGAACCGGAATTATTTAATCTGGTACAGGATTCCCTCGCAATCTGGGGTATCGACGAAAAACGATTAACCCTGGAAATTACCGAGTCGGCAATAATCGAGGATAAGGAAGCCGGATTTGATAGTCTCCTGAAGTTAAAAGAGTATGGCGTCGGATTATCCATCGATGATTTTGGGACGGGATATTCATCGCTGTCCTACTTTAAACAAATCCCGGCGAATGAATTAAAAATCGATAAAAGTTTCGTGATGAATATGCTGACCGATAATCAGGATCAGGAGATTGTAAAAATAATTGTCGACATAGCACACCTGTTTGGATTAAAGCTGGTAGCCGAAGGAATTGAAGACGAGCAGACATATGATTATCTGAAACAACTCGGCTGCGACTATGGGCAGGGCTATTACATGTCCAAAGCATTACCTGCCGATGAATTTTATCAGTTTTTACAGCCGCAACTGAAACAGGAAAACTGAGACGATATTTTTAGCGCGTGTATTTGTGACTCGGTTATGGTGGCAGTTATCTAAATTAATGAATCGGATTGCCAGGAAATCAACTTATCTGTCTTCATCATTCAAAAATACCGGCTAATCTTTTTCACCCGTTTTTTGAAGGTTTTTGTTCGGGTATCCGGGTTATGCCTGACTGGTGACGGCAGGGTTGCGGCCAGTTCTATCGCCTGCCTTGCCGTCAGTCCCGAAGCGGATTTCCCCCAGTAGTGCCTGGCGGCAGCTTCGACGCCGTAGATTCCCCGGCCAAATTCAGCGACGTTGAGGTAGAGCTCGAGAATTCTTTTTTTCGTCAAGCTGCGTCCACCAATTGGTGGTACAGGTTGCTATGTGCTTATGATGACTAATTGTTGAAAGCGATCAAACTAATGCGTGAAAAGTGGACGAATTTTTCAGGCATTGCAGTAAATCACACGGAAAAGGAAAGAAACTGGATTAGATTTCGCAGGTTGTTATTGAGAGATATGGCTTTTATACTCCCTATACTTAAGTCGGCGTTGCACTAGTTCCCGGTTCGGCTTTCGGGGCCGAGGGATACATGCGCATCTCCTTCGCCACCAGCATGGATAACCTGGAAAAAGCGGTCGCCCGAATCCGACAGGTGTTCGAAGCCTGAAGCACACCTGTTACCTGGGCGAACTCATATTTCGCATTAGGATCAATATGGCTTATATTGCCTGATCTCATGTACAGGACCGTTGATGAGTTCTCCAGCTGAAACCTTAGCTCGCGTACCGTCGCCGTTGTATCACTACGACGACATACGCATCGTCCATCTCGAGCTGACCCACCGCTGTAACGCCGCCTGCCCGATGTGCGCGCGCAACATTCACGGTGGCGCGCTCAATCCCGACATGCCGCTCAGCGAACTCTCCCTGGCCGACATCAGGACTATCCTGTTACCCGATCTCATCGCGCGCCTGAAGCGCATTTATGCCTGCGGCAACTACGGCGACCCAATTGTCGCCCGCGAATGTATCGAGGTTTTTCGCTACCTGCGCGACCACGGTCCGCAGCTCAATCTCTGCCTGCATACCAACGGCTCCGCCAGGCGTCCGCAATGGTGGCGACAACTGGCCGCTATCATGCGACAGGGACCGCATTACCTGCGTTTTGGCATCGACGGACTGGAAGATACCAATCACCTCTATCGGCGCGGCACCGACTGGAAAACCATCATGCGCAGCGCCGCAGCGTTCATCTATGCCGGCGGGCACGCCGAGTGGGACTTCCTCGTCTTCAAGCACAATGAACACCAGGTCGAAGCGGCGCGTCAGCTCGCGCGGGAGATGGGATTCAAGGAATTTTTCGTGCGCAAGACCGGACGTTTTCTGAGCAGTGGCGAACTGGAAACCTCGGATCGTTTCGACGTGCTCGACAAGCAAGGCAAGTTTGAATACTGGCTCGAACAACCGTCCAATCCCGAATACGTGAATCCGGCCTTCGGCAATCTCGAACAGGTCAAGCAACGCTACGGGGAGTATCAGACCTACCTGGACCAGGTGGAAATCAACTGCAAGGTCGCGGGCGGCAAAGGCAAAATTTACCTTTCCGCGCAGGGCTATGCGTTACCCTGTTGCTGGCTCGGAGCCGTGTTCAGCGAATCCAGTACTGCCGAACGTCAGCAGTTTGCCGAGCTGATAAATCACTATGGGGGCAGCAGCGCCGTCGATGCCAAACACCGCGGACTGAAACAGGTCATCGAAGGCCCGTTGTTTCAACAGGCAATTCCACGCAGCTGGAATCTTCAGTCTATTGCCGACGGCAAACTCGCCATCTGCGCGCTGACCTGTGGCAAGGAGTATGATCCGCTCGACCACCAACGCGACTAAACCGCGGCACAATTTAAAGCGCCCCGGGGTTTTGCATTTAAGGCAGCCGGCAACGCTAAATCACCCTGGTCGCGGGTGACTTCTAAAGACCAACAATTCAGGTTACTGTATTATTTTTATTCATTTAGTATACGCAGCCACTAGTGTCCCAACGTTTA
>JBGMRM010000181.1:0-4905 GCA_048061415.1 Gammaproteobacteria bacterium
ACCAGGCGTCTACCAAACCGACCGGGTTGGATATATGTCCCCCGTAGCCTGAATAGGGCCCAATAATGCGGTTATATTCCTGCGAATCGGGTTGAAAATTAAAATCCCCCATCATGATCGCGAGGTTTGATACCTGCTGAGAATCGACGCCACTCTCCCAATCCATTCCAGATAGATTCCCCGAAATCGGTGCACCTTCAAACTGGGCTTTTTGATGGATATCGAGCAGTTTTTCGATTTGCGGCATCCGTGTTTCGGCAGACAGGTGGGTCAGGTGTACCGAGTAAAAACGAACTGCGAGGTCGCCAATATGGATGGAAGTCTCAATTGTCGACCGCTGGACACTCAGTGGCCCGGTACTGCCGTACTTGGGTAGCAGGTGATGGCGCGAATACAATATCGGATAACGGCTCAGCAGCATATTGCCGAACTGGCGGCGGCGTGGCGCCTCGGGTGTGCTACCTTCGACATGCAGGTCAACCCCTGCACCATAGGCCCAGTAGTAATCACTAAATTGTGAGCAGAGTTCGGCTACCTGGTCCACATTGCCGCTACGCGGCCAGAAACGTTCGACTTCCTGGAGTGCAATAATGTCCGCGCCGCGAATTTCATCGGCGATGCGCCCGAGATTCACCTCGCCATCCAGGCCGGTGCCATATTGAATATTATAGGTAACCAGTTGCATGATAATTGATTAACCTCTTCTCCAATTCGAGTGGATAATTTATGTCTGAAGGATCGAATTCATTCAGCCAACAATGACTCAAGTTCGTCTCCTGACAACTTCGGGTAATATACCACCCGGGCTGAAACGAAGCACCAGCAACAATACCAGCCCCATGAAGAACAGGCGCATGTGTTGCGCATTGCGGATTAAATGAATTTTCAAAGCATTGCCGTCGTCCATCCACGCGGTACCGAATTCCATTAGCCAAATGCCGACGGGTTCGGCTTCAATCCACACCAGCCAGATCAGGAAGCCACCGAGCACAGACCCCATATTGTTGCCCGACCCACCGACGATGACCATCACCCAGATCAGGAAGGTAAAACGTAAGGGCTGGTAGGTGGTGGGGGTAAATTGCCCGTCGAGCGTGGTCAGCATCGCGCCGCCGATTCCGACGACCGCCGAGCCGATCACGAAAATCTGTAAATGGCGGCGCGTCACATCCTTGCCCATCGCGCCCGCAGCGATCTCGTTGTCCCGAATGGCGCGCATCATGCGTCCCCAGGGTGAGTCAAGCGCCCTGACACTGAGCACCAGGATGACCAGTAGTACGCCCGCGAACAGGCCTGTGTAAGCGAGTTTGACGAATATGCTCGATCCGTCGATCACGAACTGCTTCAGGGCCTGCTGGTATTCGGCCCCGCTCAGTCCGGCCAATGAACCGTTGTGCAACCAGCTAAACAGATCGATAAACCAGTCACTCGATTGCAGATTAACTTCGTAAGGGACAGGGCGCGACAGCCCGGTCACGTTTTTGACGCCGCGCGTAAGCCAGTCTTCGTTTTTCAGCACCGCGATAATGATTTCCGCGATACCGAGGGTCGCGATCGCAAGGTAATCGGAGCGTAGTCCCAGCGCCACTTTGCCGACCAGCCAGGCGATGCCGGCGGCGACAAAACCGCCAACCAGCCAGGACAGGATGATGGGCAGGCCCATGCCGCCCAGGAATCCAGTTTTTGCCGGCTCTATGGCTTCGATCGATGCCACGGCCGGGTCGAGAAAATAGCGCGTCGCAAACAGGCCTACGATTAGTACGAGACTCATTACGATAGTGCGATGTGAACCGGAAGCCAGTTTCCGGTAAGCGACAACCAGGAGCGTTACCGTGGTCGCGAAGATTAATGCGGCTAACAGCAGTTTACCCGAACCGGCTTTCCACGCGGCGCTGACCGGTGGACTTGACACCAGTACCGCACTCATCCCACCCAATGCGGCGAAACCCATAACACCGACGTTGAGCAGGCCGGCATAACCCCACTGCATATTGACACCCAGCGCCATCACCGCCGAGATCAGGCACAAATTGAAAATGCCGAGCGCTACCGACCAGGACTGCCCAAATCCGATCAGCAGCAGCAACAGGCCTACCAGCGCAAATGCGCATACGGTTTTCTGCCGAGCGGTCATATCACTTTCCCTTTCAAAATACCGGTCGGCTTCACCAGCAGTACCAGCACCAGAATGACGAAAGATACTGCGAATTTATAATCGGTGGACAAGAGTTGCATCAGTCCGGTGGGTTCCAGGCTGACCGGTAACAGGTAAACAAATACCTTTTTGTAAGCATAGGTGACCACGACTTCGGAAAATGCGATCACGTAGCCACCGAGGATAGCGCCGATCGGATTACCGATTCCGCCGACGATAGCGGCGGCGAACATCGGTAACAGCAATTGCAGATAGGTAAAGGGTTTGAAGCTTTTGTCGAGGCCGTAGAGCGTTCCAGCAATGGTGGCCAGTATCGCGGTGATCACCCAGGTGACCAGAACCACGCGATCCGGGTCTACGCCCGACAATAATGCCAGGTCTTCGTTATCCGAGTAGGCACGCATCGCCCTGCCGGTGCGGGTTTTCTGTAAGAACCAGAATAGCGCAATCACCAGCAGGATCGCGATAACTATAGTCAAGCCCTGCGACAGCTTGATCGTCAATCCCTCGTTCAACCCGGTCGCTGCCTTGAAGTCGCGCGCGCGTATGATGAATCGCTCTCCGTCGAGAAAACGCTGATCATTCGGTCCGATAATAAAGCGCACGATACCGTTGGTCATGAACATCACGCCCATCGAAGCGATCATCAGCGTAACCGGCGCAGCCCTGTGGTGGCGATAATAGCGGTAGACAGCCCTGTCGGTTGCCAGCATGAACAAAATAGTGAGGAGGATGCCAACCGGGAGCGCAAGTAGCGCGGTGGGTAAGGGACCCAGGCTAATCCCGCGCGACTGCAACCACCAGGTTACCAGTATCGTGATCATGGTTCCAAACGCCATGGTGTCGCCGTGTGCGAAGTTGGCAAAACGGAGGATGCCGAAAACCAGCGTGACGCCGAGCGCACCGAGGGCCAGTTGCGAGCCATAGGACAGGGCAGGCACCACGATGAAGTTTAGCAGCAGTACGATGGCGTTGAGCAGGTCTGTGATGGCTTAACCCCCCAGAAACGAACGTCTTACTTCGGGGTTGGCAAGCAGCGCCGCCCCGGTATCGGTATGGCGGTTTTCACCGACGACCAGCACAAAACCCTGGTCAGCGATGTTCAGCGCCTGGCGCGCATTTTGTTCGACCATCAATATTGCCACACCGCTTTGCCGGACTTCGAGTATACGGTCGAATAGTTCGTCCATCACGATAGGGGATACACCTGCGGTTGGTTCATCGAGCATCAATACCGAGGGCTGGGACATTAAAGCACGTCCGAAGGCGACCTGCTGGCGCTGACCTCCCGAAAGCTCGCCGGCCAGTTGTCCCTGTTTTTCAGCCAGTACCGGGAACAATTCGAATATCTGTTCCATTGGTTCACTGAAGTCATCTTCGCGTAGAAAGGCGCCCATTTCGAGGTTTTCACGAACCGTCATGTTGACGAATACATTGTTGGTCTGGGGTACGAAGGCGATGCCTTCGGCGATACGATCCTGCGTGCTCAGGTGGCTAATATCCCTGCCCCTGAGCCGAACCGATCCTGATTTGAGGTCGAGCATACCGAGCATCGCCCTCATCGCGGTCGACTTTCCCGCACCGTTAGGTCCGACGATTACCGCTATTTGGCCTTCGTTGACGTCGACCGTGCAGCTCTTGAGAATATCGGCGCCTCCATAGCCACCGGTCATGTTTTCGCCAATCAGAAAGCTCATGGCGATTCCCTAGTATTGGCTTGCAGGTCCCTGTTTTTCATGCCCCGACCGAGGTAGGCTTCGATCACCTCTTCGTTGTTCTTCACTTCTTCGGCGCTACCCTCGGCCAGCACGGCGCCCTCGGCCATACAGATTACCGGGTCGCACATGCGCCCGATAAAGTCCATATCGTGTTCTATCATGCAAAAGGTGTAATTCTTTTCCCGGTTGAGCCGTATGATCGCATCACCGATTTCTTTCAGCAGAGTCCGGTTAACCCCGGCACCGACTTCGTCGAGGAATACGATCTTGGCGTCTACCATCATGGTGCGGCCCAGTTCCAGCAATTTCTTCTGGCCGCCCGACAGGTTCCCGGCCAGTTCGTCCGCAATATGATTCAGCTTCAGGAATTCCATCACCTCGAACGCCCTGTCGTGGATCGCCTCTTCTTCCAGTTCGACCTGTGCTCGCCGGAACAGCGCGTTTACCAGGTTTTCGCCGGACTGACTGCCCGGCACCATCATCAGGTTTTCGGTGACTGTCATGCGCGAAAACTCGTGGGCGATCTGGAAAGTTCGTAGCAACCCCTTGTTAAAAAGCTGATGCGCCTTAAGGCCGGTGATATTTTCGCCGTCCAGGAAAATACGACCGGAAGTGGGTTTATAAAGCCCGGCTATGGTGTTAAATAGCGTGGTTTTACCGGCTCCGTTGGGTCCTATCAGCCCGGTAATAGTACCCTTGCCGATAGTAATCGAGGTATTATCGACCGCCTTCAACCCACCGAAGTGCCTGGACAGGTTTTCAACTCGAATCATAAGTTCCAGAAGCCATGCCTGGTTATAGTGACCACCGTTTTTTGCATTCCCCGGTAGCGGTTTAGAGGCAGTCTACACAAAAGCACAGTGCGAACCTAGCGGGTTAAAGAATTACGGTTTGCACCTGTCATTCAAAAAGATCTTGAAGCCTCATGAACGAGGCGCAACCACCGGTATACTATTACAGGAACGCTGTAAACCGTCCCTGGGCGCTCTCGCGCGACATCCCTGTCGCACAAGGCCCTGTAAAAATATACCG
>JBGMRM010000182.1:0-4896 GCA_048061415.1 Gammaproteobacteria bacterium
GATAGCAGGGGCGCTGTATCTGCTCGAAAGTAGTGCACAGGTTGAACAGTTAACCGCGCAGTACGCACATATCCGTATCTGGAGTGCACCGGCGACGCTTAGTATCTACGTATTCACCGGTGTCTTTATCGGTATGCACAATACCCGCCGCGTATTTCTTTTGCAGATAATTTTAAACCTCAGCAATATACTGCTCGATGTCCTGTTCGTGGTCGGTCTCAATATGGGGGTCGAGGGAGTCGCTCTGGCTACCCTGATAGCCGAGTATCTGGCCGCCGCATGCGGTTTCCTGTTATTGCGGAGCCCTGTCGTGACAGCGATCAAGCAGCTCAACTGGCATCGTTTAGTCGAGAGGGACGCACTGTTTCAATTGATGCGAGCCAACGGCAATATCTTCATCCGTACCCTGTGCCTGGTATTTTCGCTGGCCTATTTCACCGCGCTCAGTGCGCGCATGGGTGAAGTGGTGCTGGCTGCGAATGCTATCTTGCTACATTTCCAGAATATCATGGCCTACGGACTCGATGGTTTCGCCTACGCGGCCGAAGCGCTTGCCGGCAGTGCCTATGGCGCCGGGAAACGCCACGAGTTTAGTCGTACTGTCCGCCTCACGAGTTTGTGGGGTGCAATCATCGCAGGCCTGGTGAGTCTGGCTTATTTCCTGTCAGGCGACCTGATTCTACGCCTGTTTACCAATATCGGTCCTGTACTCGACGCGGCGGCGGTTTACCTGCCGTGGATGATCATAGCGCCGCTCGTATCGGTTTGGAGTTTTCAACTCGACGGTATATTCATCGGGGCGGGCTATACGCGCGAAATGCGCAATGCGATGGTGGTGTCGATGCTGGTGTACCTGGTCCTGGTGAGCCTGCTAGTCCCGTTATGGGGCAACCACGGTTTGTTTCTTGGTCTGAGTTTGTTCATGGTGGTTCGAGCCTTAAGCCTTGGGTTTTATTACCCGCGCATCGTCGCCGCTATGGAGACTCAGTGAGGCTGTCCCTGATGATCGCGTATAACTCGGGACGGTGTCTGGCCACTTCTTCGACGCTGAGTCCTTCGAGCGAATGGGGGTATTTCAACCACTGCTCGGTTTCGTGCAGGTAATAATCCGGGGCCTTATCGGTCTGGTTGCGCGTCGGCTTGTAGTAAGGCACCGCGACGCGGATATCGTGCGGGGTGTTGAGCCTCGCCCTGTCGCGCAGGTGCGCGATCACCGCCTGGATGGTCAGTCCGGTATCGAATACATCGTCGACGATCAACAGGCTATCCTCCTGCCGGCAGTTCTTGATCAGGTAATTCATCCCGTGGATACGGATTTCGTGCGAGCGGCCATCGATGCCGCTGTACGACGAGGTGCGTATCGCGATATGGTCGGTTTGAATTTCGAAATACGCGAGTAATTCCTGCACCGCTATACCCATCGGCGTGCCACCACGCCAGATCGCGATGATGATGGTCGGGCGAAACCCATCTTCGATTATTTTCGCCCCGAGCCTGAACGAATCTTCGAGTAACTGCTGGGCTGATAAATAGAGTTTTTCGCTCATCCGCTAGGTCGGTTTAAAATTTGGTCCTGGTGTTCAGGGTGATGGGAAAATCGTCTTTGCCCGGTTATCATAGCCACTTTGTGTGGCTGGGGGAACTATGGCGGCAATTTACATAAAGGCGGCCTAGATTCGTGGAAAAACGATATATACAGGAACAGGAATTGCTGGAAGACTCTTATCGCCTCGCGGTGCAGATTTACCAGAGTGGCTACCGGCCCGATTTTATTGTCGGCGTGTGGCGCGGGGGATCGACCGTCGGTATCTATGTCCAGGAATGCCTGCAATACCTCGGCGTTGAACCTGACCATATCGCGATCCGGACTTCGTACCGGGGTATGCGCGATTATTTGCATAAGCTGGAATCGGGCGCGGAGATTCGCGCCCACGGTCTGCAGTACCTGTACGAAACCATGAATGCCGACGATGCGCTGCTGATCGTCGATGATGTATACAGTACCGGCCGCAATGTCGCGGCAGTGATCGACCGTCTGCATGCCAAATCCAAACGCAACATGTCGAAGGACGTGCGTATTGCCGTACCCTATTACAAGCCGGAATTAAATGAAAATAATCCCGTACCGGATTATTATCTGCACGAATACAACGAGTGGCTGGTTTTGCCTTACGAGCTGACAGGTCTCAGCGATGAGGAAATAGCCAAAAACAAACCCTGGATCGTACCGATCCTGGAAGAGGTGAGAGCCCTATGAAATATTCGACGCTTACCGGCCGGGTCAGGGGGAGCGCCGCCGATGTGTGGGATTCCCACTATGCGGCTATGGCGGCAAAGCGGCGTGGCGAGGATGTACTGGTGCTCAGTGTCGGTGATCCGGATTTTTCGACGCCACCCGAAATTATTGACGCTGCCATCGATGCATTGCGCGAAGGCGATACGCATTATACCGGGGTCGCAGGTATCGATAAGCTGCGCGAGGCCATCGCGCAGCAGCATCGGCAAAATAGTGGGCAGGACGTCAGCCTCGAAAATGTGGTCATCTGCTCGGGCGCACAAAATGCGTTGTTCGCTACCTCGTTGTGCATCGCTGAAGCAGGCGATGAGATCATCGTTCTGCAACCCATGTACGTCACCTACGAGGCGACCGTCCAGGCTTCGGGCGCGACTATGGTGCCGGTGGTACTCGATGAAGCGGGAGGATTCCGGCTCAACGCTGACAGTCTAAGCGCGGCGATTACGCGTAAAACGAGGGCGATATTTTATGCCTCGCCCAGCAACCCGACTGGGATATCGCTGACGCTCAGCGAATTACAGTCCATTGCCGATGTTGCGATCGAGCATGACCTGTGGGTGGTGGCTGACGAGGTGTACTCCGATATCGTATTCGAACACAAATTCCATCACATGGCAGCTTTACCCGGAATGGCCGAACGTACCGTTACCGTCAGCAGCCTGTCGAAATCTTATGCGATGACCGGCTGGCGCGTCGGCTGGGCGGTCGGTCCGACCGCGCTGATTCAAAATATCGAAAAGCTGGCGCTGTGCATGCTTTACGGGCTACCCGGATTCATCCAGCAGGCAGGTTACTACGCACTGAAAAATGCCACCAAAGACAGGGAGGCGATGCGCGAAATCTACCGGCAGCGGCGGGATCTGTTACTGCGCGAATTTGAGTCGATGCCAGAGCTGAAAGCCCTCAAACCCGACGCCGGTATGTTCCTGATGGTCGATGTGCGCGGTAGCGGCTTAAGCGCGCCCGAGTTCGTTCGGCAACTCTACCAGTATTGCGGCGTATCGGTACTCGACGCGAGTGCATTCGGAGGGAGTACACAGGGGTATGTGCGCGTCTCTTATACCATCGCCGAGCAGGACTTGCTCGAAGCCAGCCGGCGTATCAAGACCTTTCTCGAGTCCCTGCAGCGACTGGGTCGTTCGGCATGAGCGATAAGCAGCCGCTAAAACGATGCTGGTGGTGTGGTGATGACGAGCTGTACCAGCAGTATCACGACTGCGAATGGGGCGTGCCGATACACGACGATCGGCAATTGTTTGAATTCCTGTGCCTTGAAGGCGCACAGGCCGGGTTGAGCTGGATCACGATCTTGCGCAAGCGTGAAAACTACCGGCGCGTATTCGATGCATTCGACGCGCATAAAATTGCCCGTTACGACGAGACCAAAATCAGCAGCTTACTGGCCGACGCCGGTATCGTACGCAACAAACTCAAGGTGAACGGCTTTGTTAAAAATGCCCGTGCCTACCTCGAAATGCTCGATCAGGGAATGACGCTGGATGCCTATTTATGGAATTACGTCGATGGCGCGCCGGTGCAAAACAGGTGGGCTTCGGCGCAGCAAATTCCGGCCAATACACCGGTGTCGGATGCGATGTCGAAGGATCTTAAGAAACGCGGCTTCACCTTTGTCGGTAGCACCATTTGTTATGCTTCGATGCAGGCAGCGGGCCTGGTGAACGACCATTTGACCGATTGTTATCGCCATGCCGAAATCGAAAAGCTAAAATCTTTATAAAAATGACAGGAATAACCGGATGATAACCGCAGAAGTACAATACCTGGTAAAGCAGGATGGTCGTCCCATCTACTACGCTTCCAGCGCGGGCCGCGATGCTAGCTACACCATCGATGTGGGGCTGGAAACCCATGCAGTCGAAGTGCGCGACGCGCGCATTCGGCCGGAGGCCGATGAAAAAGACCGCGATGGGCAGCACCCCAGTGGCTTCGACCTGGTTTGGCATGAATCGAAGGTCAACGACTTTCTGGATGCCGCTCAAATCGGCAATCTCTATGAACCCGAAATCGACAGGCTGCTGAAAGCACTGACCGGGGCCAGCCGCGTGTATATATTTGACCATACAGCCCGCGCCTCAAACCCCGAATTGCGGGAACAAAAGCAGGTACGGGAGCCCGCCACCATGGTGCACAATGACTATACCGCGAAATCGGGCTTTGTCTGCCTGAAGGAACAACTGGGTGACGAGGCCGAATCCCTGGCAAAGGGAAGATTTCAGATCATTAACGTCTGGCGGCCGTTGGTCGACCCTGTTGTCAACTGGCCGCTGGCACTGTGCGATGCCCGCAGCGTCGATATCACCGACCAGGTCGATACCGAACGACGCTCTGCCACGCATACCGGTGAAATTTTACTGAGCACTCACAACCCGCAGCATCGATGGTTTTATTACCCGCAAATGCGTTCCGATGAAGTGCTGGTATTTAAAACTTTTGATTCCGAGGACTGTGACCGCAAGCCCAACAGCATACACACTTCCATCGACCTACCCGATATTCCGATCGATACACCCCCGCGTGAAAGCTTTGAGACCCGTGCGTTGGTATTTTACCAGTAGTGGCAGTGAGCCTTAACGAAAAAC
>JBGMRM010000183.1:0-4843 GCA_048061415.1 Gammaproteobacteria bacterium
TAGGGTGCAATGGTTTCCACGGTTTCACGATTTTCGTTTGCCGCCTGTAGTTTCAATGCATCGTTGGCAACCAAACCACCCGAATCATCGGGCAAGCAACCAGACTCGACCGGTTTCCTGACTTCGACTTTCAGTTTCAATCGCCGCAATTGCCGGATCAGTTCGCAGGCGATGTAGGTTTTACCCACATCGGTATCTGAGCCGGTAATAAAGTACCCTGCAGGGTTCACAGAAATCATGCTACATTCTGTGCAACTATTCCATCGACTTCAAGCAGCGTTTGAGCGCAGTTGCTATAATCGCAGCCCGGCAATCAACCCCGTGTGGCCGGGATTAAGACTCAGGAATTTAAATGCAGGAATTTTCAATCGGTCAGCGCTGGATCAGCGCGGCCGAACTTCATCTGGGCATCGGCATGGTGATCGAAATCGAGCACCGCACGGTCAGCATCGTATTCCCCGCCGCTACCGAAACCCGCATATACGCGCGTCAGAACGCACCCCTGTCACGGGTGCGTTTCAAGCCGGGAGACTGGGTTCAAAACCAGCAGGTCGAGTCGTTAAAAGTGGTCGACCTGGATGAGTCGAACGGGTTAATCGTATATCGGTGCGAAGATGAAGCTGGTCAGCCCGTGTCTCTGGCCGAGGGTAAGCTGAGCAACTTCCTGCAGTTAAATCGCCCTGCGGAACGATTACTCAATGGCCAGATAGACCGTAATAAATGGTTTTCCCTGCGCACCGAGACCCGGCAGATCGCGAATACGCTGGTGCAGTCCCCTATTTACGGTCTCGCGGGCTGTCGAACCAGCCTGATTCCCCACCAGTTATATATCGCGCATGAAGTCGCGCGGCGATACGCTCCCCGGGTGTTACTCGCCGATGAAGTGGGTCTGGGGAAGACCATCGAGGCTGGATTAATCATGCATCAGCAATTGCTCGTAGAGCGCGCGAATCGAATATTGATCGTTGTCCCCGAGAGTCTTGTGCACCAGTGGCTGGTCGAAATGCTACGGCGATTTAATCTGGTGTTCAGTGTGTTCGACGAGCAACGTTGCGATGCAATTCAAAATCCAGATGACGATAGCCTGAGCGATGTCGACAATCCATTTCATAGCGAGCAATTGATTATTTGCAGCCTGCAATTTCTGGTAGCTAACCCGGTGCGTGCAGCCGAGGCTTTCGAAGGTGCATGGGATTTACTGGTAGTCGATGAAGCCCACCACCTTTCCTGGTCGGCGGAATCAGCCAGTCCTGAATATCAGATGGTAGAAAAACTGTCGAGGAAAACGCCGGGTTTATTGCTGCTGAGCGCAACTCCCGAACAACTCGGCAAGGAGAGTCATTTCGCGCGTTTGAGATTGCTGGACCCGAATCGCTTCGGAGATCTTGGTAGTTTCCTGCAGGAGGAATCCAGCTACGCGGAACTGGCCGATCTGGTCGATGCGTTGCAGCTTGATACCGCACTCGATCGGGAGCAGGTACGGTTGCTTGAGCAAACCCAGGACGAAGGCGATAACCGTCAATGGCTTGAATTACTCGAAGATGCAGATCCGCAGCGGCGATCGCCTGCCCGCCAGCAACTGATCGAGCATTTACTGGACCGGCATGGAACCGGGCGGGTACTGTTTCGCAATACGCGCAACGTGATCCAGGGCTTCCCGCAACGGGAGCTTCACGCCTACCCACTCGATCCACCCGAATCCTGGCATCGGCATTTGCTGTCGCTGGGCAAACAATCTGGGTTTGACCCGCAGTTACTATTGTCTCCTGAACTCGGCCTGCGGACGGTAAAAGAACATTCCGACTGGGCCGGTGCCGATCCCCGCGTAGAATGGCTGGGTCAGTTTCTGCTCGAACATAAAAAATATAAGGTACTGGTGATTACCTCAGCGGCCGACACAGTCGTTGAACTGGCGGCACAAATTAAACGTAATACCGGTATCGGCGCCGGGGTATTTCACCAGGGCATGAGTTTGGTCGACAGGGACCGCTCCGCTGCATGGTTTGCCGATCATGAAGCCGGAACCCAGGTACTGGTATGTTCCGAAATTGGCAGCGAAGGGAGAAATTTCCAGTTTGCCCATCACCTGGTATTGTTCGATTTACCGGCAAACCCTGATTTGCTGGAGCAGCGCATCGGCAGGCTTGACCGCATAGGCCAAAATGCGATGATCAATATTCACCTGCCTTATCTGAAAAAAACCGCGCAGGAAGTCATGTTCCGCTGGTATCACCAGGGACTCGATGCATTCACGCAAACCTGCCCCGCCGGCCACCAGGTGTATATGCAACTACACCACGATTTGCATGCACATCTTGCCGATCCCGTATCGCCCACTGAAGCCTTCATCGAGCGCTCCAGGCAACTCTATCTGGAGTTAAACGAAGTCCTGCAAAAAGGCCGTGATCGGTTGCTAGAAATCAATTCCTGCCATCCAGTGGTCGCCGATGGGTTGGCCGACCAGGCCATGCAACGCGATTTCGAGCTCGATACCTTTCAATATATGGAAAAAATTTACGACTGTTTCGGGGTCAACAGCGATATTCGAGCGCAGGATTGCTGGGTGATAAGCCCGGGCGATAATATGTTGATGAAAATGCCGGGGTTACCGGACGATGGAATGACCGTAACCTATCATCGTAATGTCGCATTATCCAATGAAGACCTACGCTTCCTGAGCTGGGAACATCCGTTCGTACGCAACGCGATGGACCTGATTCTAAGCAGTGAATTTGGCAATACCGCGTTGATTGCGATCAAGTATGGCGCGGTCGATCCCGGTACCCTGCTACTGGATTGCCGGTTTTTAATGGAATTTTCGCACGACAGCGCGATCGATAGTTCGCGCTATTTTCCGAACAGTAGCGTACGCGTGGTAATCGACGAATACCGGCGTGACCACGAGGCTGTACTCGACGACGATTCGATCCGGCGTATGTATCAGCGGGTTGAGCTCGACACTTCGCTCAAGGTGGTTAAAGCGAAGGAGTCCGAAATATCGACGATAATTGAACAGGCCGAACGGGAAGCCGACAGCCAGGTAGCAGCGCTCGTGTCCGCGGCGAGGGAACGGGGCAGGGAAGTGCTAGGCCGCGAACTTGACCGATTGATCGCATTGCAACAAACCAACCCGAGCGTACGCGACGAAGAAATCGAATTTTTTCGCGGGCAGCTTGCGCATTTCGAAGCTTCTTTGGCCAATGCGAGGCTAAGGCTGGATGCCGTGCGTGTGATGATCGCCGTCTAAAACGGTTTCTAGCCAGGATGGCTGAGCGTTCGCCTGACTGCATCCTGCCATCCAGCGAGTTTTCTGCTTCTGGTGGCCTCGTCCATGTCCGGGCTGAAACGCCGCTCCAGTCCCCAGCTTTTTGCGAAATTATCCATGCCACCATAAAAATCAGTCCGCATACCGGCGAGCCAGGCAGCACCGAGCGCGGTGGTTTCCATGACCTTTGGCCGATCCACATCGGCGTTGACCAGGTCGGACAGGCGTTGCATGGTCCAGTCAGAAGCCACCATGCCACCATCGACGCGCAATACAGTATCGCCCGATGACCCCCAGTCGCGTTGCATAGCATCCAGCAGATCGCAGGTCTGGTAACACACCGATTCGAGCGTCGCCAGCACGATTTCGGCGCGCCCGGTACCGCGCGATAAACCAAATATCGCGCCACGGCAATCGGCATCCCAGTAGGGAGCGCCGAGGCCTACAAATGCGGGGACCAGGTAGATTGCCTGCGCCTCGTCGGCAAGCGCAGCAAGCTCTCCCGACTGGCTTGCATTGTCGATGAGTCCGATGCCATCGCGCAGCCATTGTACTGCGGCTCCGGCGACAAAAATCGATCCTTCGAGGGCGTAACTGGTCTGCCCATCGAGCTGGTAGGCGATCGTCGTCAGTAATCGGTTACTGGATGCGACGCCCGAATCGCCGGTGTTCAATAATGCGAAACAACCGGTGCCATAGGTGGCTTTCATCATGCCCGGCTGAAAACAGGCCTGGCCGACGGTGGCGGCCTGCTGGTCACCGGCGATTCCCGCAATTGGGATACTCCCGGCAAAGATCGATTGTTCGGTAACGCCGAAATCGGCAGCCGAATCTTTTACTTCGGGCAATATCGAGGCCGGGATATCGAATAGTTTCAGCAGTTCATCGCTCCAGCAATGCTGGTAAATATCGTACAGCATGGTTCGGCTCGCATTGGTCGCATCGGTCGCGTGCACCTTACCTCCGGTCAGTCGCCAGAGCAGGAAAGTGTCGATGGTGCCGAATGCGAGTTCGCCGCGGGAAGCGGCAGCGCGCGCGCCGGATACCTGATCGAGTATCCAGGCAATTTTGGTCGCTGAAAAATAAGGGTCGAGTAGTAATCCAGTTTGCGTATTGACCAGCTTTTCGTTGCCGGCCTCGCGCAGTTTCCGACAAACTTCGGAAGTACGCCGATCCTGCCAGACGATAGCAGGATGGATCGGTTTACCGCTTTTGCGGTCCCATATCACTGTAGTTTCACGTTGATTGGTAATGCCGATCGCGGCGATATCGGCAGCCCTCGCCCCGGCCTGCTCCATCGCCTGCTGGCATGTCCTGAATGTAGTGCGCCAGATATCTTCCGCATCGTGCTCGACCCACCCCGACTGTGGGTAGTGCTGCTCGAATTCCTGTTGACTCAGCGCTTTTTTCTGGTAGCTGGCATCGAACAGTATCGCGCGGGACGAGGTAGTGCCCTGATCGATGGCGAGTACATACTTAGTGGCCTGGCTCATGTTTGTTACCAGCTTGTGTGTGACGCAATGATACCGGTAATCGTTAAATTGTTACATACGGCCCCCAGACTCTTTGGCTGTCCGG
>JBGMRM010000184.1:0-4823 GCA_048061415.1 Gammaproteobacteria bacterium
GGTCATTCCGACCTTGAGCTGTGCTATCGTTTCGCCATTGATTCGGTTACCCTGTTGGATATCTACCCGGTAGATACAGGCAGGCAATGATACAATGGAGACGATCAGAATCGGGATGAATAACCAGCGTACTTTCATTTTATTAAAACGGGATGACAGGAGCGCCGATCATACTGACGTCGCTAACAGGCTGCAATGATATAGAGTTATTTTTTATGGAATCATCCGATATCAAAAACGCAGGGCTAAAACTGACCCTGCCCAGAATGAAGATTCTGGAGTTGCTTGAAAGTTCAAATGAGCGCCACCTCAAAGCCGAAGATATTTATAAAATGCTGCTCGACTCGGGCGAAGAAATTGCGCTCGCGACGGTTTACCGGGTGTTGACACAATTTGAAACTGCCGGTCTGGTCAATCGGCATCACTTCGATGGCGGGCATGCTGTATTTGAAATAAACGACGGCGCACACCACGACCATTTAGTCGATCTGTCTAATGGCAGGGTGGTTGAATTTTACGACGAGGTAATCGAGAAACGTCAAAAAATAATTGCCGAAAAATATAATTTTACCATCACCGAGCACACCATGGTCCTGTACGGGCATTTTAACGAAGATAACAAGCAGTAGAGGACGCCCTAACCCCCAATCATTTCACTCGCATGTGCGCGAGTTTGCTCGGTAATGGTCATGCCACCCAGCATACGAGCAATTTCTTCCAGGCGATCTTGTTCATTCAACGCGATCACGCTGGTGGTGGTATCGTCGGTTGATCGGGTCTTTTCCACGCGCAAATGCTGGTGTGCCTGTGAAGCCACCTGTGGGAGGTGTGTCACGCACAGCACCTGCCGATTCTCGCCTAACCAGCGCAGCTTTTTACCCACGATTTCAGCGATTCCACCGCCGACACCACTATCCACCTCGTCGAAAATAAGCGTGGGAATGCTCGACGCCTCACACAGTATGACCTGTATCGCCAGGCTGATGCGCGATAGCTCGCCACCGGATGCCACCTTGTTCATCGGCTTCAGTGGCTGCCCAGGGTTAGCACTAACCTGGTAACTGGTGGCGTTAATTCCGGAAATTTTAAAACCGGCCTCAGTCTCCAGTTCTTCCACCTGGACCGAAAACCGACCGCCTTGCATGCCTAACTCCTGCATTACCTGGGTAATTTGCTCGGACAGAGAACCAGCGGTGCGTTGGCGCTTGCGCGACAGCTCTGAGGCCAGGGCCAGATAAGCGGTGCGGTTTTCCTCCAGCTCCTGTTCGAGTTGTTCCAGGTTTTGCTCACTGCTACACAGTGAATCCAGCTCAATTTTCAGTTTCTCGAAATAATTGACCAGGCTGTCGGAATCGACGCGGTGTTTACGGGCCAGATCCTGCGTTGTGGCTATGCGCTGGTTGAGACAGTCGAGTCGCGCAGGATCCAGGTCTATCGACTGCTGGTAATTCCGTAACTCGTTGGTTGCTTCCTGAACCTGTATCAATGCATTGTTAATCAATTCATGGCTGGTACCGAGGCTCGCATCGTAATTCACCTGGGCCGCAAGATTTTGTTCGCAATAACTAAGCAGGCCCTGTACGGTGTTTTCATCGTTGTCATAGAGGATGCCGAGCAGTGTCCCTACGGTGTCCAGTAACTGGCCTGCGTGGGATAAGCGACTGTATTCACGCTGCAAATTCTGTACCTCGCCATCCGCCAGGTTAAGCGCTTCGAGTTCCTGGCAGTAAAGGCGTAAGAGATCGATACGTTGTTCTCGTTCTATCGAGCCACTTCGAATCTGCTGGAGGTTTCGATCGAGTTTTTTCCAGTGGGTATAGGTTCGTTTCACATCCTCGATCAATTCCGGCGCGCCCAGATAAGTATCCAGCAACTGCTGCTGGATAAGTGGTTTTTGCAGGGACTGGTGTTCGTGTTGGCCATGTAAATCAACCAGCAATTGGCTCAGCTCCTTCAACTGTGCCAGTGTTGCGCTATGTCCGTTTATAAAGGCCTTGCTGCGCCCGTTCGCATGCACCACCCGTCGAATAATACATTCCTCATCGCTGCCGAGCTCATTATTCCTTAACCACGCCTGTGCTTCGCTATGGTTGTTTATATTGAAACAGACGCTTATTTCAGCCTTATCCTGGCCGGTTTTGACCGCGCCGCTATCGGCCCTGTCTCCGGCAACCAGTTTTATCGCATCGAGTAAAATAGATTTACCCGCGCCTGTCTCACCGGTTAAGGCTGTCAGCCCCCTGTCCAGTTCGAGGTTTAAACTATCGATGATGGCAAAATTCTTTACCTGAATCGATTCCAGCATCAGTGGTATGAACTCCAGTTCAACTTGGCTCGCAATATTTCAAAAAAATCGTAATTCTGAGGGTGCAACAGGGTAAGCGGGCGAGGGTAGCGATATATTCGAATCTTGTCCTGATTTTTCATTATCACAGTTGACTGGCCGTCATAGTTAACCTGAGCGATCGAACCCGGTTGACTTAACAATATTTCGATGTCCTGATTCGCCGATAACACAACGGGCCGGTTACTGAGGGTATGGGGACAAATAGGTACGATCGCCAGGGTTTCCAGCGAAGGGTGCATGATCGGCCCGCCACCCGAAAGCGCATAGGCAGTTGACCCGGTCGGGGTTGTGACGATAACGCCGTCAGCGCGCTGCCGATGGATCAGGTTTCCATCACTGTATACCTCGTATTCGATCATACTCAGTGATTTGTGGCTATGCAGGATAATATCGTTGAGTGCGATATTTCTGGAAGTTGCGCGACCTGGGCTGTGGAATTCTCCTTCGATAAAAAAGCGCTTTTCAACGGTGTATTTGCCGTCCACCAGGTCTTTAAGATGGGTTTCGAAATCGTCGATTGAGACATCGGCGAGGAATCCCAGTCTTCCTATATTGATTCCCAGCAACGGGGTATCCTTGTCTACCAGGGCTCGAGCTGCGGTTAGCAGGGTTCCGTCGCCACCCAGGGAAATGACCAGATCGGATTGTTCAACCAGGGTTTCGATCGAATTACTATTAAATTCAATAGTTTGCGTATCAAAATCAAGACAGTGCACCAACACCTTCGCATGTTGTTCGAGTGCTGAAGTCACTTGCCTGATAGTGTCGAGGTGCAATTGCATATCCTTGCGTACGACCAGACCAATGGTTTTAAATTTTTCCCGCATGCCATCCGAAAAGGTGAAAAGAATTCGTATTAATGCTCTCTAATCAGGCTCAGCTCGAAAAAAATCTATTTTCGAGGTGTCCCGGCATCCATTTAAAGCTACAATTTATCAACGAGCCGGTGCTCTATCCATGTGTTACTTGCAATATAACAGACCCGATGCCTGAAAAATACGAACTCGACGACCGCGCCCAACTTCTACTGAAGCAGCTTATCACGTCGTATACCCGTGATGCTCAACCGGTCGGCTCGAAGAATCTGGTCGAATTGTCTGGCCTCGAGGTCAGTTCGGCGACTATTCGAAATATCATGTCAAAGCTGGAAGCTATGGGCCTGGTTGATTCGCCGCATACCTCGGCTGGCCGGGTACCGACCGAAGCGGGTTACCGGTTTTTTATAGACTCTCTGCTAGAGGTGAACGATCTCGGCCAATCCGCGAAAAAAACTATTTCGGATCGATTTAGTCAGGATATGACGTCCAGCGACCTGATCCACAGCGCCACCGAAATTCTATCCAGTGTGACGCACCTGACTGGAATTGTTAGCCTGACGCACTCTACGCCCGCTGAAATCAGGCATTTCGAATTCATGCGCCTGAGCGAACGAAGAATTCTGGTCATTCTGGTCATTAATCAGGACGAGGTACATAACAAGGTTATCGAGGTCGATCGTGATTACAGCGATGCAGAACTCCAGCAGGCCACTCAGACCCTGAGTCGATACCTGATTGGTAGAGACTTTATCAGTGCCCGAAATCAGTTAGTTGAAGAGCTGTCTGAACTCAGGAGTGACGTGAATACAATCATGAAGACTGTGCTCGATGCGATGGAACAGATATGCAATGACAGCGATCACGACGACCTGTTAACCAGCGGAGAATCAAACCTGCTTCAGTACACAGAACTCTCTGATATCAATACGTTACGTGATATATTTAATGTATTTAATGAGAAAAAAGACTTGCTTCAGCTGCTCGATAGCTGCACCTCGGCCAATGGTGTAGAGATATTTATCGGCAGTGAATCGGGGTACACGATACTGAGTGATTTTAGCGTACTGGGCGCGCCTTACAGGATCGATGGAAACGTGGTTGGCGTGGTCGGGGTCATAGGCCCGACCCGAATTGCCTACGAACAGGTGATACCTGTAGTCGATATTACTGCTAAATTATTAAGTTCGGCCTTGAATACACAGAAATAATCCCCAATTTCTGGCTCACGAAATCTATTGACCGACCCAGGCGGTCCCACCGTACCTTGTTATTACCTATAATGCAGCTTTAGAATTAATTAAATGCGCTGCCATGATCACGGAGTAAAGTATGTCATCTGAACAAAATCGGATTGAAGAAAATGAAAAAGATATGATCGTGGAACCCAATAAGGCAATTGACGACGTATCCAGCAGTAAACCCAGCGAATCGGATGCAAAGGCGAAAGAAGAGACGGAAGAAGGCAATATCGAGCTCGAGCTTCAACAGGCGCAGGAAAAAATAAAGGATTACTGGGATCAGATCATGCGGTTGAAGGCCGAGATCGAGAACAATCGGAAACGTGCCGAACGAGAGCTTGAAAACGCACATAAATATGCTTTGAGGAATTTTGTCGAAGCGCTTTTACCGATCGTAGACAGCATGGAAATGGGGCGGAC
>JBGMRM010000185.1:0-4820 GCA_048061415.1 Gammaproteobacteria bacterium
GCCGTAGCAGGTTAAATGAACCTGCGGTGGGGGCCTCTAACCCGCACATTGCACGAAGGCGGTAGCTAGTTATTTGGATTTTTTCGCGAGTACAGGGAAGCACCGCGCGCAAGACCGTAGTGTATATGCGAATTCATGAGAATCTGAGCACCGGGGGGTGACGCAGTAATCGTTGGAAAAGACAATAATATAGAGGTCCCCGCTAATGGAAGATGAGGTCAGCATATTATTCATGCCGTCGGGCCTGCGCGGTAAGGTTCCGATAGGAACCTCCGTGCTGCAGGCGGCCCAGCGTCTGGGCGTGGACCTGGAATCGATTTGTGGCGGGCAGGGTAAGTGCCGTAAATGCCAGGTTCTACCCCAGGAGGGAGAATTTCCCAAGCACGGCATCAATTCGCGCGCCGAGCACCTGTCTGAATTTACCGAAACCGAACGCCACCATCAGGCCAGAAACCGCCTCAAGGAAGGCCGGCGTCTGGGCTGTAACGCCCGCATTCTCGGTGACCTGGTGGTGGATGTCCCCGAAGAAAGCCAGCATCATGCGCAGCATATCGCCAAGGCCGTAACCGCCTACGACATCCAGGTACTCCCCGCTGTGCGCCTGTATACCGTGACCCTGCCCGAACCCGATATGCACGCCCCGCTTTCGGATAAACGGCGCCTGCAGCAGGCGCTGGTGCGCGATTTCGAGTTACCCGTTCTGGATTGTGAGATGTCGCAAATCCGCGGGTTACAGAAGGCACTGGAAAAATCGGGGCGCCGTATCACTGCTGCGGTTTATCAGCACCAGCAGATCATTGGTATCTGGCCGGGCGAAAGAAAGAAGGCCTATGGACTCGCCATCGACCTGGGTTCTACCACCATCGCTGCCCAATTGTGCGATCTGGAAAGCGGGGAAGTGATCGCCACCGCAGATACGATGAACCCGCAGATTCGCTTCGGCGAAGACTTGATGAGCCGTGTTTCTTACGTGATGATGAACGAGGGCGGCGACGAGGCGATGACCATGGTGGTGCGTGGGTCGTTCAACCAGCTTGCAAATCGGGCGGCCAAATCGGCAGGTATCGAACTGGATGAAATTCTCGATATGACGGTAGTGGCGAACCCGATCATGCACCATTTGTTCCTCGGAATCGACCCGACGCCGCTGGGTTCCGCGCCGTTTACCCTCGCCACCGATCAAACTACCGTGGTGCGCGCCGCTGATATCGATATCCACCTGCATCCTGAATCCCGGGTTTGCGTGCTGCCCTGCATCGCGGGTCATATCGGCGCCGACACCGCCGGTATGATTCTGGCCGAACGCCCCGACCTGGCCGAGGAATACGTTTTGCTGGTAGACGTGGGCACCAACGCCGAAATCGTGCTCGGCAATCGAAACCGGCTACTCGCGGCTTCGAGCCCGACCGGCCCAGCATTCGAAGGCGCGCAAATTTCCGGCGGTCAACGCGCCGCGCCGGGGGCTATAGAGCGGGTTCGAATCGACCCCGAGACACTGGAACCAAGGTTTCGCGTGATCGGTTGCGAGGCCTGGTCCGACGAAGCGGAGTTCGCGCAGAAAAGCGCTAAAATCGGGGTCAGCGGTATATGCGGTTCCGGCATAATCGAAGTCATCGCGGAGATGTTCCTGGCCGGAATCATCGACCAGGACGGTGTCATAGGCCCCGTCGAAGGAAAGGACAACAACCGCGTGGTGCGCGATGGTCGAACCTGGTCCTACCTGCTGCACGAGGGTGGCAAATCCCTGCGGGTTACGCAAAATGATGTGCGTGCGATCCAGCTTGCCAAGGCGGCGCTGCATGCCGGTACGCGCCTATTGATCGACCGCATGGGCATTAGCAAGGTAGATCGTATCGGCTTCGCAGGCGCCTTTGGCAGCCATATCGACGTCAAGTACGCGATGGTGCTGGGCCTGATCCCGGACTGTAATCTGGACAATGTCGGATCGGTAGGTAACGCGGCGGGTACCGGTGCGCGCATCGCCCTGCTCAACATACCCTCGCGCATCGAGATAGGCGAAATCCTGCCCAAAGTGGAAAAAATCGAAACCGCGATCGAGCCGAAGTTCCAGGAATATTTCATCGAAGCGATGGCTTTACCGCACAAGACCGACAAATACGAAGAACTGTCCAAAGTGGTGAAAATTCCAGCGCCAAAACCCAAAATCGAGAACGATAGCGCGGGCGGTAGTAAGCGAAAATCCCGACGCCGCCGCAGGCGGGTTTGATCAATGGGGCGATCAATGGGGTCAGACTCGATTGATTTAGTTCGATTAAGGTGTAGCGTAGACTGATTGTCCAATAAATCAATCGAGTCTGACCCCATTGATCGGTGGAGTCTGACCCCATTGATCCTATCTAACTCGCCAGATTCCTCGCTGGTCGATCCAGCTCAGTCGCATCCTGATTCTGCAGGTTTTGCAACTTGCGTCGCTCGTCGCGCGGTGGAATGCCGTACATGTCGCGGTAACACTTGCTGAAATGGGGCGCCGAAATAAATCCGCAGGCGAGTGCGATATCGACGATGGACTTGCTGGTCTGTAACAATAACAGGCGAGCTCGATTCAGGCGTAGATTCAGGTAGTAGCGGGTTGGTACGCAGTTCAAATGTTTCTGGAACAGGCGTTCGAGCTGCCTGCATGAAATACCCACGTAATTCGCCAGTTCGTTAAGACCGATCGGTTCTTCCAGATTGGCTTCCATCAGCGTAACCGCCTCGGTCAGTTTCGGCTGGTTGGCGCCGAGGTGTAACTGCAGGGGTACGCGCTGGCGGTCACCGGTTCCGCGAATACGCTCGCACATGAACTGCTCGGATATATGCGCTGCAAGCCTGGGTCCGTGGCGTTCACCGATCAGTTTGAGCATCATATCCAGCGAAGCCTGCCCACCGGCGCAGGTGATGCGATCGCGGTCGAACTGAAATAAATCGTCTGAAAATTGAGCGTTAGGAAATTCTTCGCGCACGCTCGCGATATTTTCCCAGTGTATCGTGCATTTGTATCCGTCGAGCAAACCCGCGCGCGCGAGCAGGTAGCTGCCGGTGCACAAGGCACCGAGGGAAATGTGCCGCTTTGCCAGTTTACGCAGTGCAAACTGGAACGACTTATTCCAGCTGTCGGCAATATCGACGCCACCGCAAACGAAGAATATCGAAACCTCGCCTACCGAATCGATGCCGAAGTCCGGGCTAATTTCGATCCCATTGCTGGCTTTTACCGGCTTTCCATCCAGGGTGTATATAGACCAGGTGTAGATTGTTTTCCCTGCTGCGCGGTTAGCCATGCGCAAGGGTTCGATGGCCGAGGTGAATGCGATCATCGAATAGTTGTGAACCAGTAGAAAACCGAAATGATCATGTTTCACTCCGGTATTTTCTTCAATCATAGGCAAGCAACGCGCCTTAAAGCGACCAAAACAGCTAAAATTGATCAATATTTGACCAAATACTAGTAAAATACTAGTCGCTAATCTGGGCTATTGCACGTGTTATTTGGGTTCGGGAGCGACTGTCTGGCGGGTTATTAAACAATTGAATTCTGGAATTCCGGTGAATTCCAGGGGCACATTGGACTTACCCCGGAATTGCCCAGCTGCGCTCACGCGGAAACAGGGCAGATTTTAGAAAATAAAATGATCGGGCAGGATCCCATTATCGCATTTATCAAACGATACTAACTTTGTCGAAGCAAAAATACGGAGTGACTCAATAGTATCGGCGCCTTGCCGGCATTGATATAAAATTCCATGCATGGGAATATGATGAGAACAAAATGCAACGTACTTCAATATTCTTGCCCGTCACATAAGCACCTGTTATGCGTCAAGACAAACATGAGGAGGCGAAAAAAAATGTTCGAAGGCTTTGAACAGGCCATAATCGATGTTGGAGATGCAAAGTTAAATGTAAAGATAGGTGGAAAAGGACCTGCGTTGCTACTGTTGCACGGATTTCCGCAAACGCATGTGCATTGGCATGCTATAGCTCCGTTACTTGAGCCGCATTTCACTTTGGTAATTCCCGATCTTCGCGGTTATGGGGAGAGCATTGGTCCTGGCCGTGACTCAGAGCATCACAATTACTCAAAGCGTACGATGGCAAGAGACATGGTGTATTTAATGACCAACTTGGGGCATGAGTGTTTCCGTCTCGCAGGCCATGATAGGGGTGCACGAGTCGCTTACCGGCTTACTCTCGACTATTCCGACCGCGTTTCACACCTGGCAAGCATCGACACCATACCGACACTTGATACTTGGGAACTCATGAATATGGAGGTCGCTATTAGCGCTTTTCATTGGACGTTTTTAGCGCAACCGGCACCAATTCCTGAAAGGCTAATTGGAAAAGATCCCGACTTTTTTCTTAACCATCTACTAAACCGATGGTCCGGAAGCCCTGATGCTTTAGACAAATCTGCCGTCGCACAATATGCCGAACACTTTCGTAAGCCCTCGGTACTTGAAGCAATGGCTGAGGACTATCGCGCTGGAGCCACAATAGACTTAGAACATGACCGGGATGATAGAAAGGTGGGAAATAGAATTTCCTGTCCCGTTATTGTGCCGTGGGGACTAAGATATACCGGAAAATCGCCTCTAACTATTTGGAAATCTTGGGCTAGCAACGTACGTGAAGTATGTCTGGATTGTGGCCACTTTGTCGCGGAAGAAGAACCGGAGTCTTGTGCCGCAGCACTTATTGAGTTTTTTAAATAACATCCAAATTAATGACAGAGAATCCGCATATCAAGCACAATCAAGGCGACGCCAAAAAGATGTCGCGCTTGTTGTAAACGTTATGCGTTAAAGGGAGTTTACAAA
>JBGMRM010000186.1:0-4802 GCA_048061415.1 Gammaproteobacteria bacterium
GATCGGGTAGCAGCGCAAAGCCTGGGGCTGTTTCCGATTACCACGGTGGATGCCATACCCCCGATCGGCGAAGTTGGCCCATTCGCATCGGCGATCGGCCATCTTAATGCGGTTCTCGACGTAGACGGTGGCATTCGTTCCGAGCCACTGGTACTACAGTATTACGATCGATTTTATCCTTCACTCTCGTTGCAAATAGCGGCTAAAAGCCTGAATTTGAGCAATGAGGATATCATCGTCAACCTCGCCGAAAGTATCGAACTCGGCAGCCTGGAAATAAAAACCGATACGCAATTACAGATGAATACCTTCTTTTATTCCGATACAGGAGGCTTGCCGGCATTCCAGATTGACTCTTTTTACGATGTATTTAGCGGAAAAATTCCACTCGAAAAATACCGGGGGAAGATCGTCCTGATCGGTGCAACCGCCACCGGTGTTGGTGACGCCCAGGTAACGCCGATCGACGCAGCGATGCCGCCTGTCCTGACTCTCGCCCACTCGGTGTCCAGCATATTGAACGAAGATTTTTTCATTGAACCGACATGGGGAATATGGGCTTAC
Organism: Gammaproteobacteria bacterium; assembly: GCA_048061415.1. Taxonomy (GTDB): domain Bacteria; phylum Pseudomonadota; class Gammaproteobacteria. The sequence continues at coordinate 565 of JBGMRM010000186.1, forward strand.
CTTGGGGCATTTTTAACGATTGGTCTCTATTTAATGCTGGTCATGCCACGATTAAAGGCAGCGGTAGCTGCAGTCCTGACTCTGGCTCTGTTCATGACACTGATCTCCACACACTATGTACTCATGACTTCCTACACGATGTGGGTACAGTTAATGGGTCCTGCTGCGTTGTTGATTTTCGGACACCTGCTGATTACCACGAAACGTTTTCTGGTAACCGAGCGTGGGAAGGCCAGGTCGGAAGAAGAGTCGTCTGAAAGCAACCGCATGCTGGGAATCGCGTTCCAAAGCCAGGGACAACTGGATATGGCATTCGAAAAATTTCGCAAGTGCCCGGCAGACGAACCGGTCATGGAAGCACTCTATAACCTGGCGCTGGATTTCGAACGAAAACGACAATTTAACAAGGCGAATGGCGTTTATCAGTATATAGCGAAGTATGATGAGAAGTTCCGCGACATCGAAACCCGCATGACACGGGCGCAGGCGATGGAAGAAACGGTGTTGCTGGGTACCGGTGGCAAACACGCGGGAGGAATCCTGTTGCGCGAAGATGGTGGCGTAGAAAAACCGATGCTGGGTCGTTATCAGGTAGAAAAAGAGCTGGGTAAGGGCGCCATGGGTGTCGTCTATCTAGGTAAGGATCCAAAAATAAGCCGTGTCGTCGCTATCAAGACTATGGCCTTATCGCAGGAATTCGAAGAGGATGAACTGGACGAGGTTAAGGAACGTTTTTTCCGCGAAGCCGAAACTGCCGGTCGCCTCAGCCATCCGTATATAGTCACTATTTTCGATGCAGGAGAGGAACACGATCTGGCCTATATAGCGATGGAATTTCTGCAGGGCCACGATCTGGTTCGCTACACCAGGCCCGGGAAATTACTCAAGGCAAAGAAGATCCTCAGTATTGTTCAACGCGCCGCGGAAGGCCTGGCTTATGCTCATCGACAAAATGTTGTGCATCGAGACATTAAACCAGCTAATATTATGTATGAACCGGAATCGGATTCGTTAAAAATAACCGATTTTGGCATCGCGCGGATCACCGATTCGAGTAAAACAAAAACCGGTATGGTGCTGGGCACACCTTCTTATATGTCACCCGAACAACTGGCTGGTAATAAAATCGATGGCCGTTCCGACCTGTTTTCTCTAGGCGTCATGTTGTACCAGCTGCTGTCTGGTTCCCTGCCTTTTAAAGCAGATTCGATGGCGAGCCTGATGTTCAAGATCAGCAACGAAGAAGCGCCCGATATTAAAACCATCCGCCCCGACATCCCCAACTTTTTATCGTCTATCATCAGCAAGGCGATGAAAAAGGACGTCGAAGAGCGATACCAGACTGGAACCGAGATGGCGCATGATTTAAAGCGTTTTCTAGCCGCGATGAAATAATCCCTCAGATGAATCTACAGGAAAATATAACCATACTGGGCCTGACGGATATTGGGATCGTGCGCAAGAATAACGAAGACTCGATCGGTTATGACAGCGCCCTCGGACTGCTGGTGCTGGCCGATGGCATGGGTGGACATCGCGGTGGAGAGATAGCCAGTAGTATAACCGTCGATTCAATCATCGATACGATTCAGCAACAGCTACCCTCTATCGATGTCCATAAAACGGATTCTGTCAGTGGATTTTCGCTGGTGTCTATCTGCGTGCAGAACGCCATCGACCAGGCTAACGACCGGGTTTACAGGGCTTCCCAGGCTAATCCAGAAAATAGGGGTATGGGTACTACCATTGTCGTGCTGCAACTTTACAATAACACGTTTTCCCTGGCCCATATCGGCGATTCGCGTTGTTACCGGCTGCGAGCGGATAATCTGGAGCAGATCACCAAGGATCATTCGCTATTGCAGGAATTGATCGACCGTGGTTTTTATACCCAGGCCGAAGCACGAAATTCGATGAATAAGAACCTGGTAACGCGTGCTTTGGGCATAGACCCGGTAGTAACACCGGATGTCCAGGAAGATATAGTGTTAAAAAATGACATATTTCTGCTATGTTCAGATGGATTAACCGATTTAGTCGAAGATGAACATATATACTTAACTATTAAGCAATTTAGTGATAATCTAGAAGAAGCTGCCAAGCAATTGATTACTAAGGCAAACCAGAAAGGTGGATTGGACAATATTTCAGTGATGTTATGCCGCATCGATGAAGATTTTTCCACCAACCATAGCTGGCACAAAAAATTAGTTGCATGGTTCGATTAATGGATTACTCCCGGTAATAATAAAATTTTTTAGAGGCTGGATAAAACATGGTCGCAAAACTGATCACGACATCAACATCGGGTGAGAAGAAAGAGTATCCGCTGACGAGTGAAACCGTCACGATAGGTCGTAAACCCAGCAATGATATTCCGATCGACAATTTGTCCGTCAGCGGCAAACACGCCCAGGTAATTACGATACTCGAAGATTCTTTTCTCGAAGACCTGGGTAGCACGAATGGCACCTATGTGAATGGAAAATTAATCAAAAAGCATGCGCTGGTGCACGGCGATAATATAACCCTCGGGAAATATCAAATCACCTACCATAATAGTTCTGGCGTTGAAGAACAGGATTTCGAGCAAACCATGATCATCCGGCCTGGGGAAGCAGGCATGCCGGAAGCAGCCGGGGGCAAGGAAATCGACAAGTCGATGCAAAAAATCTCGGCCGCAATTGCTTCGGAAGCCGCCACAAGCGGTCAACCCGATGTCCCTCAAAAAGAAGCCTGCCTGCAATTGTTGAGTGGCGCCAATACCGGGAAAGAGCTGATTTTAACGAAAGCCCTGACCACGATAGGCCAACCCGGCATACAGGTAGCCGCTATCACGCGCCGAGCGCAGGGGTACTTCCTGATCCACGTCGATGGAGGTCCAAACAACTCCCTGCCGAAGGTTGGCGGTTCGCCGATTGGGCCAAATGCACACGAACTCAAGAACCACGACATTATCGAAGTCGCCGGCGTTAAAATGGAATTTTATACGAGATAATAAACCATCTATCGCTTGTTTAGCGACTCAGGGACCAGGCAATGCAATTTCAGCGCATAATTAGATTAGCGCTAAGCGCTCTGATTCTGTTTGCTTTATTACTCGACACTTCAGGTCTGGTTAAATACCCATTCGTCAAACAACTCGAAAACTGGGCTTACGATGCCAGGTTAAACTTCACCCGGCCCAACACGGTCGATAACCGTATTGTTATAGTCGACATCGATGAAAACTCTATGGCGAAAGTAGGTCGCTGGCCCTGGGGGCGCGACAAGCTCGCCACCATCGTTGATAATTTATTCGATTACTATCAGGTCAATACCGTCGGTTTCGACATAGTATTCGCCGAAAAGGATGAAAGCTCTGGTTTAGAGGCATTTGAAAACCTGGCCGATACCGAGCTGAGTAGTGACCCGGCTTATCAGCGGGCTTTCGAGAAGATCCGTCCCAGCCTTCAGTATGATCGTATTTTTGCCGACAGTCTCGAAGGGAGAAATGTGGTCCTGGGTTATTATTTCAAACCCGGGGATTCCAAAGGTGAAAGTGGGGAAGTTGGATTATTACCTCCACCGATTATGAAAATGGATGTCCAGTGGGGCGAGCGATTAGCGATCGAAAAAGCCGCAGGATATGGGGCAAATCTGGAGATATTGCAAACTGCAGCTCGATCTGGAGGTTACTTCGACAACCCGCATGTCAGCCCAGATGGGGTTTTCCGCCGCATTCCTATAATACAAAGGTACCAAAGTTTTTTGTATTCGTCATTGGCACTGGCGGTCATACGGGCCTTTCTCAACCAACCCCAGGTAGAGTTTATCGTAGAGTCTGCGGGTGCCCGTAATGCTAAGAACTACTTTGCGCTTGAGGCGATTAAGCTGGGCGACTATCGTATCCCGGTAGACGATAATGGTTCGGTCTATGTGCCTTACCGTGGCCTGCAGGGAAGTTTTCCTTACCTGTCGGCGCATCAGGTATTAAGCCGCGAGATCGATCCGGCATTACTAAAAGACAAGATCGTACTGATAGGTACTTCGGCGCCGGGCTTACTCGATTTACGCTCGACACCGGTGCAAAACGTGTATCCGGGGGTCGAGGTGCACGCAAATATCATATCCGGTATTCTAGATCAACGCATCAATCACAAACCCGCCTGGACGATCGGCTACGAATTCGTACTGTTGATCGTGGTTGCGGTGAGCATGGCGATCTTATTACCCCTGTTATCACCCCTCATGGCGGC
>JBGMRM010000187.1:0-4801 GCA_048061415.1 Gammaproteobacteria bacterium
GGCAAGCGAAGATTTTCAGGCACCAACTTGGCATGCTCTCGATGACGATAACTTGAACCAGCGATTTTATTGACAATGGCGTGGTGCAGGAGCCGGTTCAATTCAGCAGTAGCCACCACATTATCACCAAAGACCTCTCCCCATTCGCCAAAACCCCTGCTTGAAGTCAGGATGATGGCACCCCGCTCGCAACGGGCATCAATCAACTGAAAGAGCAGGTTGGCGCGACCTTTCTGAATTGGCAAATAGCCGACTTCATCAAATAATGTTGAGCTCAACATATACTGGACACTGGGAGCACTGAAACCAACGCATCGAAATAACCTGATGGAAATCATGGATAATCGCCATGGTCACACATCCACTGTGGTAATCAGCCAGCAACCCACCGATGAGTGGAATGTCAGCATCGGCGATAACACCCTGACAGATGCCATTCTGGGCCGGAATCGGTGATCACATTTGCCGGAATACGCACAGGTCATATCCAGGTTAGTGGCTCTGGTGCTCAAACCCGAAGTGAATCTCACCTATTTTCAAGGCTTATTTGTGCCGAACAGTAAATTTCTGTCACTAGTGAGACCAGTTATATTCTTTCAATAGGCAGGCAGGTCTACTACACTTCACGCTGAATTTCACACCGGTGGAGATTCAAGCCGCAACACTTAATTTTAATCTTTTATTGGCAGGAGCCAAGCCAACGGGAGATAAACTGATGATTATTTTTGCCATTGTCCCGGCCCGGTCCGGCTCCAAGGGATTGCCCGACAAGAATATCTTGACCATTGCAGGCAAGCCCCTGCTTGCCTACAGTATTGAATTCGCGAAGAAAATTAAAGTGATAGATCGTGTTTTTTGTTCGACCGATAGCGCCGGTTACGCACAAGTCGCCAGGGAATATGGTGCCGAGGCCCCGTTTCTCCGTTCGCCATCCGCTGCAACCGATAATGCTATGGAACAGGACATCCTCGTCGACCTGAGAGAGAAATTCAAAGCTCACGGGATCGCTGAGCCGGACTTGGTTGTCTGGTTGCGACCGACGTTCGTGTTCCGTAAACCAGGTGATGTACTGGCCTGTATCGAGACCCTGGTCGGGGATGCCAGTTTCACGTCGGCCAGAACCGTGGTTCCGACGGAAAACAGGTTATACACGGTTGTAAATGGCTTGCTGATCCCGGATTTTGAAGACCAGGGCCAATCCATGGTTCGGCGTCAGGACATGCCCACCAGCTTCAAGGTTTTCAGTGCCGATGTGTTCCGGTTCAAGGATAATGATTTCGGACCGGATTTTCTTGGCAGAAAAGTCGCGGCGATTGAAACTGCTCAGTTGTGTGGCCTGGATATTGACACACAGCAGGAATTCGAAATTGTCAAATTCATGGTTGAGCAAACACCCGGGGAGGTTCATGAATATCTGTAGCGACCTTGTCACGGTTATCCGGGAGCGTTTGCCGGAAATTCTTGATCTTCGTGACGATTTTAAAGAAAAGGATGACAGGAGTTACGTGAGTTCAGGGGATATTCTCGTACAGTCCCTGGTCGTGGATCATGTCCGGAAATGTCTGCCCGGTTTTGAGCTGATCTCGGAAGAGATGGGACCGTTTGGCGAAAGGGTCTGGGATCGAAAGGGGTCGTACGTGATACTTGATCCCATTGATGGCACAGAAAATTTTGTTTCCGGGTTGCGTGAATGGGGTACAGGAATTTCAGTTTTTAAAAACGGCACACACCAGGAATCTTGTATTTACCTTCCTGAACTGGAAGATGTCTTGGTCACGGGGATGAGAATCCGGAAGTTCAGGTCCAGGATTCACGGTCTGTCTTCATCACTTCAAAAGCAGGATCTTCTCACCATTTCAAGTGGGTACGAATACCGGATCATCGGTTGTTCGATGTACAATACGCTGGCTGCCGTAAAGGGCAGTTTCTCAGTGTTTGAAAACCTAAAAGGTGTCAATTGCTGGGATATCCTACCAGGATTGAACTTGGCCCTGGAGCATGGCTGTCGCGTGCTCGTAGATAATAAACCCTATGGCGGGGAGATTCTTTTCCCCACCAAAAAATACAAGATCAGGATCGAGAACAGGCAATTGCCATGAAAGAACATATCAAGGATGCTGTCGGAACCAAGTCGGGCGAGGATATTTTGATTGTGGGCAAGGGCCCCAGCGTTGATACAATCGATTTTTCAGCGGTCGGAAACATGATAGTCATCAACGTCAATGACTCTGAACTGGTCTATCCCGGTGATATCGCGGTATTCCATCATGGTTGGGTGTTGGATGTGTTTGATGAACAACCGCCAAGGTGTAAATTGTACTTCTCTGATAAGCAAGTCCCCGGTGATGTAAGGCAGGTGAAGGCTGAGTACATCCCCAACACACCGGAGTCGGCCAGTTTTATTTTACACCGGTTTTTCAACAAGCCCCTAGTGATTGAACAGGCCGTGCTAATCACCGCCTTGCGTGTGGCCAACGAGATAGCCAGGCTGGAGAAACTGGTCAAGAATGTCTACCTTGTCGGCTTTGATTTCACGACCCGTAGAGGATTCACCACGAAAATTCCCTCCGCAAGCCAGCACTCTGAACCCGAGTTTTCGGAAAGGGTGATATCAAGCCAGGAACAGTTACTGGGGATGCTGATCGCGGAAAAAGAACGGCTGTCGATCAATATCAAGCACGTCGGGGACAAGACCTATAGTTTCTATTCCACCAATGCCTTCAATAGTGTCATGACTCAGAAATCCGGCACGTTACGATCTTCGTTTGTCAGTGAAAAACCACCTGAACCCCCGGACTACAAGGTCCAGGTCACGGCCGAAATTACCACTAACCATTTCGGCGATATTGATCGCCTGAAGTCCATGATCCGGGCCGCCAAAGACGCTGGCGCGGATCTTATCAAACTGCAGAAGCGCAACGTGGATACGTTTTATACCCGGGAGCAACTGGAAACCGAGTACAAATCCCCGTTCGGCAGTACTTTTCGTGATTACCGTCACGGAATCGAACTGGGAAAAGCCCATTTCGATGTGGTGGCTGAACTTTGTCGTGAGCTGGACATCGGTTGGTTTGTTTCGGTTCTTGATCTCAGATCCTATGAGTTCATCAAGCAGTATGATCTGGAATTGATCAAGCTGCCTTCAACGATGTCGGAAGACAAGAACCTGTTGACCGCAGTAGCCTCGGATTTCAAAAAGGATATCGTAATATCAACGGGCTACACAGATGAGAACTATGAAGAATTCATACTGGATAATTTTAGCGAGGCCAGAAAACTGTACCTGTTACAATGTATGTCCTTATACCCGACTATGGAAGACAAGGCACACGTCGGTGTTGTCCGGCACTATTACGACTTGAGCAGGACCGAGTCTTATCGCCATATTGTCCCCGGTTATTCCAGCCATGATATCGGTAGCCTGTGTTCTATGATGGCGGTTGCCGCTGGTGCCAGAATGATCGAAAAACACGTCAAGTTCGGTGATGTGTGCTGGTCGCATTTTGACGAGGTGGCGATCGACTTAGTGAATGGCGAATTTGCGCGTTTTGTCGCTGATATTCGACGTGCAGAGCGTATCGTTGGCAATGAAAACAAAAGAATTCACAAAGAAGAGCATCATAAGTACTGGCAGGCGACGAGTGGTTAACATGATGGAGGGACTATTCTTCCATAGCAGCGGAAGGACGGGTCAAGGGTTCGGGTTCTGAAATGATAGTGATTTCACATGTGTATCATGATCATGCCTTCCAGGCCGTTGAACAGATCCTGAATTATCATTTTTTCTTCGCGGATGAAGCAGTCCACGTCATACATATCAGTGCTTATGCGCCGTCCACGTTGGTCGATTCCATCACGGTAGGTATCGTTGATCTCCTCGATGAGGGTCGCGTGGTTATTAATCCGAACCGGTTGAAAACAGTATCGAGTTCCTGTCTGCCGCAGCACTATGTCAATTTCCAGTTCGCGAGGGAAGTGTTCGGGAACGTTATAACTCATGTATATATGCACACTAGCGGTGACCTACTCGTCAGCGGCTGGCCTGCTCCTTATATTAAAACACAGCAGTTTGGTTTGGGGTACAACATGCTGGAGCAGGGCTCACCCTGGCCTCACTCTCCCCGGGCGTTTTCAAGCTCGATCCTTGATGCTGTGTCACCATTACGGTACTTTGGCCGGGCCGAAGGTTCTTTTTATCCAATGGGATTCTTCAGCGAGGTTGTGGGCGTTTTTGCAGCGAACGGTGGCATGGAAACCATGCTGAACCCTGGGGATTCCTGGCCGATCGAAGAAGCGATATTTGCAACGATGTTTGAGGCCACGATGCCCGGCAAGCCCCATGTGAGAAACCTGGTTCATACCAAGAATTTAAAACATAACCCCAATGCCGATTACCAAGCGTCAAAGACATTGGAAACGAACATGGTCACTGTTGATGATATCAAGAGTCTTGTTTCTGATAGTTGTCAGCAGCCAGTCGGACTCAAATGGTTCAGTATTCAAAATGAGGACGAAGCCAGGGCTTGGCTGAAAAATTACCTGGGGGATATCTCACCCCCTGATGAGTTTCCAGGAATCGAATAAAACCATGAATTCCCAAGAGAGGTCATTGGGCAGGAAACTGATACTCCATATTGGCTCACATAAAACGGGAACCACTTCCATCCAGCGGTCAGCGATGGCATCACCAAAAGAACCGCAACGATCAAACCGGCCAACGTTGCGATCAAACCCCAAAAAATGGTTGCCGTGACGAACATCCGGACAATCTGGTCGTCGTACTTGAAGTACTCGAGTTCCG
>JBGMRM010000188.1:0-4785 GCA_048061415.1 Gammaproteobacteria bacterium
TCGCCAGCCAGCTCATTGCCGACAGTGGACTCAACTACCACGGCTTTGTCGAGGCAGATGATATTTACAAAGGAACCGTAGACGTGGTCGTAGCCGATGGCTTTGTGGGCAATGTTTCACTTAAAACCGGCGAAGGACTGGCCGCACTGGTCAATCATGTTCTGAGGAGGGAATTCAGGAAAAATCTGATGACAAAAATTGCGGGCATCGTCGCTCTACCGGTGCTTCGCGCAGTGAGCAAAATTCTCGATCCACGGCGCTATAATGGCGCCAGTTTGTTAGGCTTGAATGGGATTGTGGTAAAGAGTCATGGCGGCGCCGATACCAGTTCATTTTTCAATGCGATAAAAATTGCTAATATAGAAATTGAGAACGATGTGCCGCAGCGCATTTCACGCGTAATCGAACCATACTTTTCGAAACCCGAAGGAACGTAATCATGACCTATGCCCGTATTACCGGTACTGGTGGATATTTACCCGAAAACATCATGACCAACGCCGACCTCGAAAAGATCGTCGATACTTCGGATCAGTGGATACGGGAACGGACCGGCATCGAACAGCGGCACATCGCAGCTGAAGGGCAAACCACGGTCGACCTGGCCGAGTTCGCCGCTCGCCGGGCTATCGAAGCAGCCAATATCGATGCGCAGGAAATCGATTTAATTATCCTCGCTACATCCACGCCCGACAAAATTTTCCCCAGCTCAGCCTGCATTTTACAGGCAAGACTCGGGATACACGGGTGCCCGGCCTTTGATATTCAGGCGGTTTGCTCCGGATTTATCTATGCGCTCGCCGTGGCGGATAAATTTATCAAGTCAGGCAGTAGTAAAAAGGCTCTGGTTATAGGAGCGGAAGTATTTTCCCGCATACTCAACTGGGAAGATCGATCCACCTGTGTATTGTTTGCCGATGGCGCCGGCGCGGTGATCCTTGAGGCGAGTGAAGAAACTGGAATTCTTTCGACACATATACACGCCGACGGAAAATATGAAAACCTGCTGCTCGTGCCCCATGGTATCGCCGACGGCTTCGACCAGGTTAAAGCTGGTAAGGCTTTCATTAAAATGAAAGGCAATGAAGTTTTTAAGGTAGCGGTCAATACCCTGGGACGGATTGTCGATGAGACCCTGGCCGCCAACAAGATGATGAAGTCGGATATAGACTGGCTGGTCCCCCACCAGGCGAATATCCGCATCATTGCCGCGACTGCAAAAAAGCTCAAAATGTCGATGGACCAGGTAGTAGTGACCGTCGATAAACATGGCAACACCTCGGCGGCATCGGTGCCGCTGGCGCTCGATGTCGCGGTCAGGGATGGCCGAATCAAACCAAACGAGTTGTTGCTACTGGAAGCCTTTGGCGGTGGGTTCACCTGGGGATCGGTACTGGTGCGCTACTGAGCAGACCGCCCAACCTGCCCGGAACTAAAGTCTAGTTTGTAAGAATTGTCTTACATGAAGTAGGATAGTTGTGCTATAACTCTTCGAAAATAACGAGACATATCCGTGATCAGTGTATTGCTAACCGATGACCACGCGCTGGTGCGTACCGGCATTCGTCGTTTACTCGAAGACAGTAAACAGGTGACGATCGTTGGCGAGGCCGAAAACGGCGAAGAGGGCCTGAAAATGGCTCAGTCGCTCAATCCAGATGTGATCCTGATGGACGTTAATATGCCTGGCATCGGGGGCGTAGAAGCCTGCCGGCGTATCCTGCAACGAAATCCCAAACAAAAAATTATCGTACTGACGGTACATAACGAGCAGACATTCCCGAAGCGGTTGCTGGAAATTGGCGCGAAGGGCTATTTAACCAAGGAATGCGGCGTCGAAGAAATGATTGAAGCGATCAGGCAGGTGAATAATGGGGGCGACTATATCGCCCAGAGTATCGCGCAGCAATTAGCGCTTTCCTTGTTACCGGGTAACGAAGACAATCCGATCGACAAGTTATCTCCCCGGGAATTCCAGGTTATGCTAATGATTTCCCATGGCCAGACCAATATAGAAATCTCTGAAATACTCTGCCTCAGTCCCAAAACTATCAGCACTTACCGATTGCGCTTACTGGAAAAACTCGGCGCCCAAAACGAAGTAGACCTGATAAAAATCGCCGTGGAGCAGGGAATGATCGAATTTGCCACTATAGCCTAAGCAACGGAATCTTGTTATCAGGGTCAAAGACAGGTGCATTTGACCGGGTAAATATCCGCACAGGTGTTTGCCAGTGTCTCTTATAGACTCAAGCATGTCCGCAGACAAACCATTCGATCATAAAAGTTTCCTCAAAACCGTTAGCACCATGCCCGGTGTTTATCGCATGGTAGATCGGAATCAAAAGGTCATTTACGTCGGTAAGGCGAAGAATTTAAAAAAGCGCCTTGCCAGCTATTTTCGTAAAACGGGTTTATCCACTCGAATTCTCACCCTGGTGAGTAATATCCGCGAGATCGAAGTCACCAATACCCGTACCGAAAGCGAAGCCCTGCTACTCGAAAACGATCTAATCAAAAATCTCAACCCTCGATACAATATTCTGTTCAGAGACGATAAAAGCTATCCCTATATATGCCTGACCAATCATCAGTTTCCCCGGCTCAAGGTGTTTCGTGGCAAGACAAATAATCGCAAAGGCAGTTTTTTTGGACCTTTTCCAGGCGCTGGTTCGATACGGCATACGATCAATCATGTGCAACGAATTTTCCAGCTTCGCAACTGTGAAGACTCGACCATGCGTAATCGAAGCCGCGCCTGTTTGCAGTACCAGATAAATCGCTGCACCGGACCCTGTGTCGGGCACACCGATGAGGAAAGTTATCAACGCCAGGTGGATCAGGCCCGGCTGTTTCTGCGCGGGCAAAACGATACACTGATTAACCAGCAGGTTGAATTGATGGAGCAATGTGTCGAGCAGCTCGATTTTGAACAGGCGGCCCAGATCCGCGACAAGATCGAAATGCTGCGCCGCGTTACCGAAAAGCAGTTTGTCACCGGGTTTCGTGGAGACTTCGACCTTCTCGCCTGCGAGATACTTCAGGATACCTGTTGTATCCAGCTGTTCATGATCCGTGATGGGACATCGCTCGGAAACCGGCCTTTCATCAGCCGGGTAAAACTTGATGCCGATCCGGCCGAGTCAATCGAAGCTTTTATTATGCAGCACTACTCACGGCATGTAGCGCCTGGCGAAATTATTGTCAGTCATGCCTTGCCAAACCAGGGCTTACTGTCGGATACCTTAAGCCACTTATCCGGGACAGGCGTAAAGATCGTCAACAGGGTACGGGCTAAACGCCGGCACGCCCTCGAGAATGCAGCCGGTAACGCCAGTCAGGCGCTTCAAAGTTATTTATTATCGGCCAGCCATCTGAACAGGCGCTATCAGTCGTTAATCAGGGAACTGAACCTGTCCCAGGCGCCACAACGCATCGAGTGTTTCGATATCAGTCATACCTTCGGGGAGGCGACCAAAGCCTCATGCGTGGTATTCGGAACCGAGGGCGCTATCAAGTCAGAGTACCGTTGCTACAATATATCCAATATTCAGGCTGGCGATGACTATGCGGCGATCAGGCAGGTACTGGAGCGACGATATACGAAACGGCAACACGATGCAGAATTGCTGCCGGACCTGGTTTTAATCGACGGTGGGAAGGGTCAGTTACACGCCGCGCTGGATGTATTTGACACGCTGAATATTTTTACCACGAAACAGGACTTGCGGCTGTTTGGCGTCGCCAAGGGTCCCGAACGAAAAGCAGGCTACGAAGAGATCATCGATGAGAATTTTACCCGCTTAAATATCAAACTCGATTCACCGGCCTTATTACTAATCCAGCAAATACGCGATGAAGCGCACCGTTTTGCCATAACCGGGCATCGTAAGGCCCGGGCGAAAACACGCAGGACTTCGCGTCTGGAAGAGATTGTCGGCATTGGCGCCAAAAAGCGGCAGTTACTGCTTAACAAGTTTGGCGGTTTGCAGGGCGTACAGGCTGCCGGCATCGAAGAGTTAATACAAATAAAGGGGATTAATCGAGAGACCGCCCAGGTAATCTATGATACTTTTCACGGCGGATAAAGTGATCTGCAAGTAATGAAAATTACCATACCGACAGCCATTACATTATTTCGAATCGGATTGATACCGCTTTTCGTCGTAGTGTTTTACCTGCCGTATTCCTGGTCTAACCTGCTGGCAACAGCAATTTTTGGGCTTGCCAGCCTGACCGACTGGGCCGATGGTTACCTCGCCCGCGTGCTCAAACAGGAATCGCGTTTCGGCGCCTTTCTCGATCCGGTCGCCGACAAGTTAATGGTCGTGGTGGCAATCGTATTACTGGTCGAGGCTCACCCCAGCATTTATATCACGCTTCCTTCTGTGGTTATCATCGCGCGAGAAATATCGGTTTCAGCCTTACGCGAGTGGATGGCCGAGTTGGGGAATCGAACAGTGATAAAGGTTTCATTCCTAGGCAAGGCCAAGACAACCACACAACTGATATCGCTTTTGCTGATGATTTACCAGGAACCCTGGGCTGGATTGCCGATATACGAAATCGGACTTTTCGGCTACTACCTGGCTGCAATTTTGACCGTAGTTTCGATGGTTTTATACCTTCGATCAGCCTGGCCCGTGATCGTCAAAAACGGCTAAAATAGCCGTTCTGGGATTCGCCCCAGTCAGCTTGACAGTTCAAGGTGAATCAATAGAATAGCGATTCTTCGCGGGAATAGCTCAGCTGGTAGAGCACAACCTTGCCAAGGTTGGGGTCGCG
>JBGMRM010000189.1:0-4733 GCA_048061415.1 Gammaproteobacteria bacterium
CCGGACCTGATCGCCCCTTCCATGTATGACCAGAATTCCTCATCGCAGGCTTCACCGGCAAAGTAAATATTGGCTTCGGTTTCCCATTGCGCGCCCCACCAGACGGTCATGGTATTGAGTCCGGGCGAAACGAAAGCGCCTTTGGAAAAGGGGTTTCCCCACCAGTTTGAAACCAGCGCCTTGCCGGTATACTTGGCGCTGATTCCAGGCCAAACCTGTTCGATCTGAACCATTACCCGATCGACATCGTTGGGGTCTGCTTCACCGTGGTAAATATCGTGGCCGCTAATTGCCGGGCTAAGCGTCTTGCCTTCGACGCCCCCATTGTAGTCTACCAGTACCCCCAGCGGTGAAGGGTTACCCGGATCGCCTTCCCAGGTCGAGATAAACCCGTCGGGACCGGAGTAAGCGCGCGCGGCCTGGTTTATTTCCTCTCCATCGATGGTATGTACCCTGTCCCAATGGCGATCGGTGAATTCCATTTGCACCTTGCCGTTATCGGCAGCCAAAATCTCGGCGATGGCCTGGTTTTTCTGCGGCGAAAACTGACCGGTGATACGGATGTCTATATCCAGGTTTTTAATAAATCCATAGGGCAGGGCCAGCACCAGTTTATCGCAGGTTACATCTGGACCAATGTCGAATACCAGCGTATAGGGACCTGCACGGTCGCCCTGAATGGCCAGCAACTGCCGCCCCGTCTCAATAGTATCGACCGGTAACTCATCGGCCATACCCTGCGGGATCAGGTCATTGCCGCCGACCACTTTAAAGCGTTCATCGGTACCCGCGAGTGGCAGGCCGCCTGAATTGCGTGGATTCCATGCGAGCAGGTAAATCAGATTCAGCGCCGAGTTTTCTTCGAGTAGGCCGTATTCCGAAACCAGATCGGTCAGTAGTAACTGGTGAGTCCAGTGACTGCTGGGATACCCGATACTTTCCAGCCATTCGCTACCATTGATTCGGTCGAACAGGAGGTGTGCCTCGGTATGCTCAGTATTATAAAGCGGTTGCCATGGCGCATCCATTTGTGCTCGTTTGAATGAATCGTACAGGCCACCGACCCACTCATCCATCAGGTTAGCTTCCGAGTAGAGTTGACCGCCGATCAAGTATGTCTCCTGGTCGCCCAAGCTGAGTTTGTTCACGTCTTCCAGCTTCAGGTTTAACGTGTGGGCCAGGTTTCTAATCGCCGTGTGTTCGGTGGATAAAAACGCGCCACCCCACTCGATCACGCGATTGTCGCTAAAGAAATCGCTGTCTGAAAACATACGGCCACCGATGCGCGTGTTGGCTTCGTAGATTTTCGAGGTCCAGCCGTATTGCATCAGACGATGCGCCGTTCTCAGGCCTCCCGAACCGGCGCCGACGATCGCAACCCTGGTATCCCCCTGGCCGTTGACAGGACCCGCGGCCGCGAACGCGATATTGCCCATCGGCATCAGACTCGCGCCGAGGCCGATACCGCCCAGGGTTTTGATGAAATCCCTGCGTTGCTGGTTTTCCAGGCGTTGGGCCTGTAGCTTCAGGCGCAATTCCCTGTCCTGGTCGAGTAACTCGGCCACGGGAATTCCATTTTTTTCGGAACGCAATGCAGCCTGGTGGATGCGCCTCAAAACAGCCGTAATATTGGAGTAATTTAATCTTTTCATGACGACCTCTTTTTTGTTTTTGTCAAAGGTACTCGGGAGTAATTCTTTGACGAATTGACAGAGAACGAAAACAGAAAATGCCAGTACTCGCTTTCGTGGATTATCAGCGATTAATACCTGCCGATCAGCATGGCATCTCCAAATACTACGGAAGGGTCCGAATGAATCAGAACTTCATTTGAGATGTTGGCGCTATGATATAGCTAAATTTCGAATAAAGCATCTTTGAGAGATCCGGCGGTAATGCGCTATACGCCGAAAATAATTCCCAAAAATACCTGCGAATTCCGTGATGGACGGTGGTTTTATCTGAATTTCAACCTATACTAAATTGACGTAATTAACCTCATGATTCCTTACCTTGATCCCGAAAAAAACCGATAATCTCGATTCGCGGGCGTCCCGGCAGCAATTGCTTGACGAAATCGAGCGCCTGCACGGACAGGTCGCCGGACTCGAAGACAGGGTCGAGACGAAGGAAGGACAACATCGCAGCCTGGCGAAGGCGCTCGGAATTGGATACTGGGAGTGGGACGAGATCGAAGATCGCGCCATCTATTATTCCGACGAAGTAGCGGCGATCTTTGGTGAAGATCCAACGAAATTTGCCACCAGATTTAAGCGTCTCGAAGATTTCTATAGTTGCATCCATCCCGAGGATCTCGAACATTACAAAAAACACTCCCTGAGCGGTTCCAAACACCGCCATCCACCCGGCAAGGCGCATAGTTACGAATACCGTATTTTGCGGCCGGATGGAGAAATTCGCTATATTAGAGAAATCGAGTATCGCATGGCCAATCGCGAGGGTAGCGTAAATTACTCCTATGGCATGGTGCGGGATATTACCGAGCAACAGGACGTAGTCATAAGTTTGCAGCAAAGTGAGGATCGATATAGTGCGCTATTTGACCAGCTGCCCCTGGGGGTGCAGGAAGAAGACTATAGCCCGATAAAAAGGGTAGTCGATAAACTGGCATTTAAGGGTGTGGAAGACTTAGAGGAATATTTCCTGACCCATACGGATATATTATATGAAATGGTGTCAGAGACACGAATCACCAGCGCTAACCAGAGTTTACTGGATATTCATCAGGCCGATTCGCTCGAAGTATATCTGGCAGCGGAGGCGGATATCGATGCTTGGTGGGATGCGGAATGGGTCGAATTTTATGCAGCGGAAATAGCCGCACTGGCTGGGCCGGATAAAATCTACCAGGCCGAACGCATCGACACACGGATAGACGGCGCCTATTTCGAAACCCGTTCCATCTCCCGGTTTGTCGAGGGTTATGAAGATACCTGGGAGCGGGTAATCACCACATTCGAGGATATTACCGAGCGTAAACGATACGAAGCCGAGATCATCGAGGCAAAAACACTGGCCGAAACGGCCAACCGCGCAAAGTCCGAGTTTCTCTCCAGCATGAGCCATGAATTGCGAACCCCCCTGAACGCTATTCTCGGTTTTTCGCATTTATTCGAATATGACAAAAGCCTGAGCGAAAAGCAGAAATCAAACGCACGCGAAATCAATCATGCCGGGCAGCACCTGACGATGCTGATCGACGAAGTACTCGACCTGTCGCACATAGAATCGGGAAAACTCGAACTAAAATTTGAGCCTGTCTCTGTAGAAGAAGTGCTCACCGATAGCGTACACTGGATTACAGCCCTGGCGGAAAGCCATCGGGTTAGTATCGAGTTCGATCCGGCGCATTTCAGCCAGTTGCAGATTCAGGTTGACCCGCTCCGGCTCAAGCAGGTATTTCTCAATCTTTTGACCAATGCCATAAAGTACAATGGTCAGGGCAAAAGTATCAGCGTCGTTTGTTCCGTAGATGACAAACATCGGGTTCGTATTGGTATTCGTGATACCGGCCCTGGTATTTCTGCCGATCGCTTAAGCGAGTTATTCCAGCCATTCAATCGGCTGGGCGCAGAATACAGCGCCACCGAGGGTACGGGTATCGGGCTGGTGATCACCAAGCGCTTAGTCGGCATGATGCAGGGTCATTTGCACGTCGACAGCAAGCTCGGAGAGGGGAGTACCTTCTGGGTAGAGTTTGATTTGCTTGAAACCGACGAGACCGAAGACGCTATTGCTCGTTCAAACGATCGCATAATCGGGGGTGATGCCACCACAACGACCTTCAGTGTTATTCCCAAAATCCTGGTGGCCGAAGACAATGAGATCAACCAGGAACTGATGGCAGCCCAGTTAGAAATACTCGGTCTGGAAGCGGATTATGTCGAAAACGGCGGGGAGGCGCTGAGGCTATGGAAAACTGGAAAATACCAGTTGCTGCTGACCGACGTCCGTATGCCCGTGATGGATGGTCATGAACTGGTCAGGCGAATCAGGTCTTTGGAGGTCGAACCAGGCAAGGCTACCACCATAATCGCGATTACCGCGAGTGCGATGCAAAGCGATCTTGACGAATGTTTCGAGGTCGGTGTCAACGACGTCATTGCGAAACCAGTCGAACTCGATGAATTACAGCGAGTACTGCAGAAATGGCTCGGTATGGGCGAAGCCGGCGATCGAATAGAACCGCTACCGGCAGATCTGCCTGACGAAGATACCACCAGTGCTGTCGACCTGTCGGTATTGCAAAAGTCGGTAGGCGATAACGCGGAGTTGCACTGTCAGCTATTGAGTTCTTACGCCGGCGATTTACCCAATATTTTAGAGGATATTCAAAATGCCTTTGCCTGGCACAATAATGCGCAACTGGCGGAGTTTGCGCACAAGTTGAAATCATCGACCAGGAGTCTGGGCGCGCTGCAGATGACCGATGCCTGCGAGGCTCTCGAACTCGCCAGCAAAGAAAATTGCTGGCCGGACATCCATGCTGCTCTGCCCCTGCTCATGCGTCATGCGAAAGCGGTCATTTCATTTATCGAAGACTTCAGCAATCGTGATTCAACGCCTGTAAACCTCGGGGATTCAGCCGAACCCGACGACGACGTTACCGAATTCAGTATCAACGTGTTAATCGTAGATGACGATTACATTATGCACCGGGTTACGACGCAGATGCTAAATGACCTGGGTATCGCAAATGTGTACACCGCATT
>JBGMRM010000190.1:0-4718 GCA_048061415.1 Gammaproteobacteria bacterium
CGAAGCCAAATCCGTCTATCCCCTGCTTTTGGGTGGGTCCGGCTGCCCGTGCCGCGGCCAACTCGTTTTCGAAAATCTGTCCCTCGTCGTGAATCGGCTTCAACCCCGCTGAGCGTAACATGGCCTTTCGCAACCATTGAAGACCGAAGACCAGTAACAAAGTGCCTACCACGAATTGCAGAAACGAAGCGTTTACATATTCGCGCAGGGTCACGCCTGCGACTGCAACGATGAGTGTAAGTGTAAGCAGAGCGCTTAAAGTACCGGCAATAGCAGATCGCCACCCGCGCGTGATACCCATTGCAAGCACGATGGTGAATGCCTCAACCACTTCTACGGCGCAGGCGATAAATACGGCAGCCATCAAGCCGATAGCATCTGGGTTGTAGATCACCTGCCTGACTCCATTGAATCGGGATCCTGGGAATTTAGCTTCAAAAGATACTGTTACTTTGGCAGCAGAAAATGACAACTCATTGTATCAAATTAGACTGTATCAGACCCCTTTCTATCCCGTTATCGGGGCATTATTTCATCGATTCGGAACTTTATTTTCAATTCCAAATTCAATCGGCCTGTCTTCAGTAAACCTTAAGTTCGGTGTGATATTTTAATGCCTCTGCGAGGCTATAGACTGCGTACGATTCCACTTTAATTTAAATAAATTTAAATTGACTGCCAACGTTCTACCGTCCCAACATCCACCCAATTCCCCTCAAAAATTTCCCCACTGACAATCCCCTCGTCTGCGGCCGCACGCAATAAAGGTGCGAGCGCCCGCTTGCCGGGCGTGCAATCTTCGAAAAAACACTTTTGGTAGATCGCTATGCCAGAGAAGGTCAGTCGGGGGCTGAAAGCATTGCTCAAACGCCCATGATTCAGGGCAAAATCACCCTGTAAATTATGGTCTGGATTATTGACCAGCACCAGGTGCGCCTTCGAGTCAATCGAGGTTAAATTTTCAAACCGATAGTTAGTGTAGATGTCGGCATTGACCACGACAAAACGATCGTCCAGCAAATCCAGCGCTTGAACGATTCCGCCTGCGGCATCTAGTGGCTCGGGTTCGCAGCTATAAATGACCCTTAGCCCGAACTGACGGCCATCGCCGACCGCTGCTTCAATCTGCTCTCCGAGCCAGCTTAGGTTGACCACCACCTTGCTGACGCCCGCCAAAGCCAGCGACTCCAGATGATAGAAAATCAGTGGCCTCGCGTTGACTTCGAGTAATGGCTTCGGGCAGCTATCGGTATGGGGTCGAAGTCGCTCGCCGCGACCGGCGGCAAGGATCATTGCGCACTCGCTCATAGCAGTGACTTCACGCGATATCTAAGCCCGAGATCGGATACGAGCGCATAGAGTCCGACCATCTTCATTTCCTCCGCACTGATCCGATGCACATAATCGAGCGTACGCGGTATATCCTTCATATAGGCATTTTTACTATCACGAATTTTCAGGCGTGAAAAAATGCCTATCGCCTTTAAATGACGTTGAATCCCCATCAGGTTAAACCAGCGCATAAATTTGGTCGGCTTCACGTCGATCAGCCTGTTCACTTTGGCAAACTCGTAATAGTCCAGCGCTAGCTGGTCGACTCGCACCGCTGGCCAGTCGATGTAGCAATCACGCAGCAGAGACGCCAGGTCGTAGGTCAGGGGGCCCTTAACCGCGTCCTGAAAATCGAGTATGCCGGGATTGTGCCGCTCTATTTTCATCAGGTTGCGCGAATGGTAATCGCGGTGCACAAACACCTGGGGTTGTTCCAGCGCATTGTCTACCAATACCTGCTTGATCGAGTCCCACTGAACCACCTGTGCCTCGTTCAATTCTATACCGAGTAATTCCCTCAGGAACCAGTGACGGAACAATTCCATTTCCTGCACCAGCAGTGCTTCATCGTAGCCGGGTAAATCCTCGCTGTCGATTTTCGTCTGCATCAGCAACAGTGCCGATAAGGCATCCGCATAAAGAGGGCCCTCGCTCTGGGCGTCGAGTACCGCAAGATAGGGGGTTTCGCCAAAATCTGTCAGTAGCAGAAAACCCGCCTTCAGGTCCCTTTCGATAATCTCGGGTGCGCTGAGTCTGGCCTGGCGCAGCTTTTCTGCAACCGCGATGAATTGATCGCAGGGTTCCCTATCCAGAGGCGCATCCATCACGATCCAGGATTTTTCACCGCACTGTAAGCGATGGTAGGTACGAAAACTGGCATCTTCCGAAGCCGGGCTTAGGGTATAATCCCGGTATCCGAGCGTATCCAGCCAGTCGGTCATTTGTCTGGTTCTATCGCTCATTATATTGACTAATCGAATGGTAACTCATTGCATTGACCGGTTTTTGACCTGGCTGGATTACAGACCTCGTATTATCCGGTGATAATCGACTCGCTGGCAAATTATTAAGGGCATTAAATGAATATCGACAAGCTACTCGAGGTGATGAAGTCTTTACGCAACCCGCAAAGCGGCTGCCCCTGGGACCTCAAGCAGGATAGCAGGTCGATCGCACCCTGTACGCTGGAAGAAACCCATGAAGTGCTCGATGCGATCGAGCGCGACGATATGGAAAACCTGAAAGAAGAACTGGGCGATTTGCTGTTCAATATCGTGTTTCACGCCCATATCGCCGAAGAACGGGGGGATTTTGATTTCGGCGATGTGGTGGAAGGTATTGTCGACAAGATGACGCGCCGCCATCCGCACGTATTCGAAGCCAACAATACCATGATAACAGACGACGAAACACTGAATGAGCAGTGGCAGGCGCTAAAAAAACAGGAAAAGCCGAATTCGGGTCGAGTCGGATTTGGCCGGCGTTCCGCTGCGCTATCCGCACTCAATCGCGCTGAACGTTTACAGCAGGATGCTGCCGAACTGGGATTTGACTGGCCGCATATTCACTCGGTAGTCGAAAAACTCGACGAAGAGATCGACGAACTGAAGCATGCGATCGAGTCAGGAAGCCAGTCTGAGATCAGCGACGAACTGGGCGATGTATTGTTTGTATGCATGAATATCGCCCGCCATGCCCAGGTGAACGCCGAATTTGCCCTGCGCGATACCAACCAGAAATTCATGCGCCGCTTCGATTACGTGCTTGAACAAATGAAATCCGGTGGCCACCCAATGGATCAGCAACAACTCGACCGTATGGAAAGCTTCTGGCAACAGTCCAAGTCTGTCGTGGGTTAACCCGCATGGTAAAAAGCCGTCTTCAAACCGAACAGAAGATACTGCACGCACTCGAACTACTGTTGCTCGAGCAGGGTTTCATGGCGGTTGGTATCAATTCTCTTGCGCGCCAGGCTGGCTGCGACAAGGTATTGATTTACCGTTATTTTGACGGACTCGACGGCCTGCTGCTGGCATTTGCCGAAATCTCGCCGCTTTGGTGGGAGGTCGACGATATCATCACCGAAACGGGCGATGACATAGGCCAGCAATCGCTCGGGCAATATTTGCAGCTATTGCTCAAGCGACACGTTACCGCGCTACAGGCCAGGCCTTTGACCCTGGAGATCATGGCATGGGAAATGTCGCAGCAGAATAACCTGACCATCGCGCTGGCGCGCACCCGGGCCGAGCGTGGCATGGCGCTGGTAAAGAGGATTCGTGCCCACTTCGAGCAACCCAATATCGATATTGGGGGGATGCTCGGGGTATTCGGAGCCGCGATCAATTACCTGCTGATTCGCACCCGCAAATCACCGCCGCAACACATGACCGAAGAATGGTGGCGCCTGCAGCACACAATTTCACGGTTACTCGAATCATACGACTGATAAGGGTGGAACTAAGCAGGTTAACCCTGTAGGGTCGAATTCATTCGACCGACCATTATTGGCCGAATGAATTCGGCCCTACGCTGACTTTCAACAACCACTGGCGTAGTAAATCGGCCTGCCGGGTCAGAGGGCGGTTCACATCCCAGCTCAGGTAAAACGAACCGGGTGCGCGAATTTCCATGTCACCGAATCGAACCAGCTTCCCACGCTGAATCAGCGGTTCCACCATACTGTGCCAGCCGAGCGCCACACCCTGATTTTCTTCCGCCGCCTGCAGCGCGACGACATAATTATTAAAACGCCGGAACCTGGCGTCGGCCACATTCAAATTCCAGTTCGATAACCAGCTGTCCCAGCCGGTCCAGGCCGGGTCTAAGCCATCCAGGCGCAGCAGCGGCAACTCGATGAGTTGCTCGGTACTGGATAGCGGGTGCTGGCGGGCAAACCGCAAACCGCAAACCGGGTATATCACATCGTCGAACAATCTTGTGGCAACTTCGCCGCTCCACTGACCACTCCCGTATCGAATACGAATATCTGCGCTCTGGAAAACCGCGTCGTCCGGGTTGTCCGATATCGAGTGATTTAATGTAATTTCCTGATGTTCACTCCAGAAACTTCCCAGGCGCGGCATCAGCCATAGCGAGGCAAACGCCGTAGTGGCGGCGATCGTGACATCCGAACCCTTGCTACGATTTTTCAGTGTCTGGCAAAGTTTCCCAACCTCGCGAAAGCTGCTACTCAACACCTGGTGTAATTCGAGACCGTCCGCAGTGAGTTCCACCCCACGATGGTGGCGTTTGAACAGTACGGATTCAAGCTCTGTTTCGAGTAATTTCACCTGCCGACTGACCGCGCCCAGGGTAACACCCAACTCCCGCGCGGCATCAGCCATAGCGAGGCAAACGCCGTAGTGGCGGCGATCGTGACATCC
>JBGMRM010000191.1:0-4713 GCA_048061415.1 Gammaproteobacteria bacterium
GAGCCTGCCCCGTGAGCATCGCGAACGCTTTGGGTATCCCTGGCGGTCATTCCGGTTCGGAGGCCGGAATGACGGCTGGCTTTAAGAGTCGGCTCGGGGCCTGATTGGTGAATTCTTCGCGATCTGCTGTTTGCGAATGCTCCAGCCAGGCTTTGCTATCTTATGGCTATTAAACCCGCACCACTACAGATCCACGGATACCGCCCTGCTCGATCAGTTGGTGCGCTTTCACCATGTCTTCGAATTCGAGTACGTGAGCGACGCGATGTTGCAGTTCACCGCCGCTTAATTTGGCAGTGATATCGGCAATAGCCTCCTGTTTTGCCCGCTCCGGCATCGCATAAACGATGACCATGCGGATGGTCAAACTCAGATACATCATTTGCAGAAACGGTAGCTGTGGCGCCTGAACCTGAGTGGATGAATAGGTGGCGATGGTACCATTGATACGGATCAACTTAAGCACCTCGGGCAAATTGGCGCCGAATTCCACATCGATTACGCGATCTAACTTTTCGCCGGCGGTATAGCCTAGGATCGCGTCGCTCCAGTCCTGTTGACGATGATTCACGACGAAATCCGCGCCTACGGATTCGCAGGCCTGTTTGTCTCTATCGTTACTCGCGCTGGCGATCACTGTTGCGCCTGCCTGCTTCGCCCATTGAATCGCATAGTAACCCACGCGTCCTGCACCACCGGTGACCAGCACCGTTTGCCCTGCGACCGGGCCATCGGCAAACACGCATCGATGCGCAGTCATGACTGGAATACCGAGACAGGCGCCGATTTCAAACGACGTATTTTCGGGCAGTTCGACCGCGCGCGATGCCTCAATCGCAAGGTACTCGGCAGCGCTACCCAGTCGACGCCCATATTGCGCCTGATAGACCCACACGCGCCCGCCTGTTCTTTGCTCCGGTACACCTTCACCCACGGCTTCGACTATACCCGCCCCATCGCTATGCGGAATGACCAGTCCTTCGTCCAGCAGGTTGGGGAACGCGCCCGCGCGTTTTTTCACATCGGATGGATTGACTCCGGTCGTTTTCATGCGAACCAGGACTTCGCCAGCTTTCGCTTCGGTCTTCGGCAATTCACCGATTATCAACGTTTCATCTGCCGTCCCAAACGATTCGAACCAGACCGCCCGCATAACTGTATCTCTACTCATAGTGATTGCACCTTATCCTCGAAACCAGCGATATATACCGTATCCCGGTAAATAAATCTTCTGTGCCGTGTCCGGTGGGCTCGTTATAATACATCTCGATTAACCATGCCAGCACGATGAACAAAGACCTGACGCATTTACATCCCTATCCATTCGAAAAGCTGTCGGCACTCAAACAGGGCCTGACGCCGCCAGCACAATTGGGCCATATCGCGCTGTCGATCGGTGAGCCGCAACACCCTGCACCGCACTTCGTTATAGAAAGCCTGATCGCACACATGCACCAGCTATCGAATTACCCGAGCACCAAAGGCAAACAGGAATTACGCGAGGCGATTGCAGGCTGGTTATGCAGGCGATTTCAGGTAGCGCCTGGGGATCTCGACCCCGAGCGCAATATTTTACCAGTCACCGGTACACGCGAAGCGCTATTTGCGATCGCACAGTGTATCGTCGACCGCTCGGCCTCGAATCCGTTAGTGATGATGCCCAACCCGTTTTATCAGATTTACGAGGGTGCGACGATTCTGGCTGGTGCGCAGCCCTACTACCTGAACTGCATCGAAACGAATGATTTGCTGCCCGATCTCGATGAGGTCAAACCGGAACAGTGGGCAAAATGCCAATTGATTTATATCTGCACGCCTGGCAATCCCAGCGGCAGGGTCATGAGCACCGACTACCTGCAAAAACTGATTCGTCTGGCGCAACAGCACGATTTCGTGATCGCCAGCGACGAGTGTTACGCGGAGATTTATTTCGATGAAAGCAGGCCTCCGCCAGGCTTGCTCGGTGCGGCGGCGTCGATGGGATTGAATGAATTTGACCGATGCCTCGTATTCCACAGCCTCTCGAAACGATCCAATCTCCCAGGGCTTCGTTCTGGATTCGTCGCGGGCGATGCGGATCTATTGAAAAAATTTCTGCACTATCGGACTTACCAGGGGTGTTCGATGCCACCGGCTACCCAGAGCGCGAGTACTGCCGCCTGGAGTGACGAACAGCATGTGATCGAGAATCGAAATCTTTACCGCGAAAAATTTGACCGGGTACTATCGATACTTTCTGGTACACTCGCGCCGAAAAAGCCACAGGCCGGTTTTTATCTGTGGGTGACAACACCGATCGTTGACACCCGTTTTGCACAACGTCTGTATGCCGAGCAAAACGTTACGGTACTGCCGGGTCAATTCCTGTCGCGCAACACGAGCTACGGTAATCCGGGCGAAAACAAGATACGCATGGCCCTGGTGGCGCCACTGGATGAATGTCTGGACGCGGCAAACCGGATAAATAACCTGTTATCGACACTGTAGGAGAAATTTATGTCAGCTATTCGGCCAATAATCGAACGCGCGTTCGAAAAACGCGCTGAAATTAACCCGGGTAATGTCGGTGCGGATGTGAAGAGTGCAATTTTCGAAACCATCGAGCTACTGGATTCAGGCGAGGCACGGGTTGCGGAACCGACCGACCAGGGCTGGCAGGTTAACGAATGGTTGAAAAAGGCAGTCCTGCTATCGTTTCGAATTCGAGATAACGAAATTATGGAAGGCGGCTTCACGCGTTACTATGACAAGGTAGACTCGAAGTTTGCCGATAGTGGCGTACTGGAGTTTGCCAATCGCGGCGTGCGCGTGGTACCGCCAGCCGCGGCACGCAGGGGTTCATTCATCGCACCTGGAGTAGTGCTGATGCCCTCCTTTGTCAATATCGGCGCCTACGTCGATAGTGGCACGATGGTCGATACCTGGGCCACGGTCGGCTCCTGCGCCCAAATCGGTAAAAACGTGCACCTCTCGGGTGGCGTCGGCATCGGCGGCGTACTCGAACCACTACAGGCATCTCCGACGATTATAGAAGACAACTGTTTTATCGGCGCCCGCTCCGAAGTGGTTGAAGGCGTGATCGTAGAAAAAAACTCGGTGATATCAATGGGTGTTTATATCGGGCAGAGTACGCGTATATACAACCGCGAGACCGACAAAATCACCTATGGCCGAATACCGGCGGGTTCGGTTGTCGTGTCTGGCAATCTGCCGGCATCAAATGGCAAATACAGCCTCTACTGCGCCGTTATCGTCAAGCAGGTCGATGAAAAAACCCGCAGCAAAGTCGGCATTAACGAATTATTGCGTCATATCTAATGGGCAGGCGTCATAATCGTGAGCGACCCGGTAACTACTGATGGACTCTGAAACACTCGACCTCGCCACGGCGCTGATCGCGATACCGTCGGTGACCCCGAGCGACGGTGGCTGCCAGCAACTCTTGATCGAGCGCCTGTCACGCATCGGCTTCGAGTGTGAAACCCTGACATTTGGCGAAGTCACCAACCTCTGGGCCAGACGAGGTTCAGCCACGCCGCTCTTCGCGTTTGCGGGTCACACCGATGTGGTGCCTACCGGACCGCTGGAAGAATGGCACAGCGACCCATTCATCCCGGAAATTCGCAAGGGTTTTTTATATGGTCGTGGCGCGGCCGACATGAAGTCCAGTATCGCAGCTATGGCGACAGCCTGTGAACGCTTCGTACACCAGCACCCGGACCACCAGGGGTCGATTGCATTCTTAATCACCAGCGACGAAGAGGGGCCAGCTATCGACGGTACGCTCAGGGTAATAAAAACGCTCGAAGCGCGTGGCGAAAAAATAGACTGGGCGCTAATCGGTGAACCTTCGAGCAGCGAAGAAATGGGCGATGTAATCAAAAACGGACGCCGCGGCTCGCTCGGCGCAAAGCTGAGGGTTCGGGGTATACAGGGACATGTCGCCTACCCGCAACTGGCCGACAATCCAATCCACCGGATCGTACCCGCGCTCAATGAGCTGTGCGACCTCGAATGGGATCAGGGAAACGACAATTTCCCGGCCACCAGTTTTCAGGTGTCGAATATCAATGCGGGAACCGGTGTTCACAACGTAATTCCGGGGCGGGTCGACATTCATTTTAATTTGCGTTATTCGACCGAACTCGACCAGCAACAGATCATCGATACTACCGAAGCGATACTACGAAAACACGAACTCGACTACTCGATCGAGTGGGCGCTTTCGGGTCTGCCGTTTCTAACCAGCGAAGGAGCACTGGTCGAGGCTGCGCAACAATCGATCAAAGGGGTAACCGGCATCGATACCCAATTATCCACCGCGGGTGGCACTTCGGATGGTCGTTTCATTGCCCCTACCGGTGCGCAGGTGCTGGAACTCGGCCCGGTAAACGCATCGATTCACCAGATCAACGAACATGTCCGGGTTTCCGATCTCGATCGACTGTCGGAAATTTACCAGGGAATTCTCGAGCGCTTGCTCGTTTGAATAATAATGCAGCCATCGTCGGTCGTTTTGCACCGACGCCATCGGGTCCTTTACATTTTGGTTCACTGGTCGCCGCACTGGCGAGCTACTGTCACAGTAAATCCCAGCAGGGGAAATGGTTAATGCGCATCGAAGATGTCGACACCCCGCGCGTGGTCAAAGGATCAGACCAGCAGATTCTACAGGACCTCGAAACCTTTGGATTCGAGTGGGACGGTGCGGTC
>JBGMRM010000192.1:0-4707 GCA_048061415.1 Gammaproteobacteria bacterium
GCCACCATCCACAGGGTTTTCTTTGCCGATGTGGGTTCACCGAAGCGCAGGCAGTCGAGCGCCTGGCCATCGAGCGTCTCACCCAGGGTTTCGATCCGGCAGTGCCCGCTACCCTGGGCAAAAGCCAACAGGTCGCCATGGCGTTCCATCGAGTAGGGGGCAAAATAGGCGAAGTAAACCTGATCCTGCGCGCTGGTGTGCTCGATCACGAGCTGATTGCCATCGAAACGGGTGTCGACCCGAAACCAGTACTCGCGATCGTAGGACGCCACCGCACGATAACCTTCCCAGCCTCTGACATAGGCTGCACCGGCTGCATTGTCGATTACATAGCGGCAGGCGATATCCCTCACATTGGCGGCGCGAAAGTAAAACCACTGGTAGAAATCGGACTGCTTATCGGTGCGGATTCGCAACAGGATATTTTGCGCATCGCCTGCATCGAGGCATTCGATATTGCCACCGTCGAACTGGCTGGAAACGATCATAGTTTTTTCTTAACTCCAGGGAATGTGGGAGAATACTGTTTGTTGAGTCTAATGAAAACTCCAGGGGGCCCCTGATCCGTTCGACGCGTGTATTTTTCTCGCTGGCCGTATTGCTGTTGCTAAGCGCCTGCGCAGACCTCGGCTACTACTGGCAAATGACCAAAGGTCATCTCGCGGTCATGAACAAGCGCGTCGATATCGTCGAGATGCTCGAAGACCCCACGCTCGACCCGGGCCTGAAACAACGCCTGCAACTGGTGCAGCAAATCCGCAGGTTTTCGATCGAGGTGCTGTCCCTGCCGGACTCGGATAGCTACACCCAATATGCACAACTAGACCGCTCCTACGTACTGCAAAACCTGTTCGCCGCACCTGAATTTTCGACCCGGTTACATAGCTGGTGTTACCCCATCGTCGGCTGTGCGAGTTATCGCGGCTATTACGACGAAGCAATGCTGGCCGAGTATATCGCGCAACTAAAAAAACAGAACTTCGATATCCATGTCGGCGAGGTACCGGCCTATTCGACGCTCGGCTGGTTTGACGACCCGGTGCTGAGTAGCTTTATCGACTGGCCGGATTATCGGCTCGCCGGATTACTGTTCCACGAGCTGACGCACCAGCGGGTGTTCATCGATGACGATACCCAGTTCAACGAATCGCTTGCGGCCGCGGTACAGCAGGCGGGCACCGGGCTATGGCTGAAATCGATTAACGAGGAAGCCGAACTGGAAAAATTCCAGCGCTGGGTCGCATATCGTCGCGAGGTCGTTACGCTTATCGAAACAACGCGCGCACAACTGGAAGAGCTCTACCAAAGCGATGCCTCTGTTGCGATCAAGCGGGAACGGAAACAGGCGATTTTCAGCACCGCGCGCGACAATCACGCTGCGATCGCAAACCGGTTAAATATCCAGGGAGGCTTTAGCCGCTGGTTCGCAGGTGATTTGAATAATGCCAAACTCGCCTCGGTTTCGGCCTACAATTCGCTGGTACCGGCATTCCTGGCGATGATCGAAGCTTACGATCGCGATTTTGGCCGATTTTTCGACGCGGTGGAAACGATCGGAAAACTGGACCGGGAAGGTCGCGAGCGGTGCCTGGCGCTGTGGGTCGACGGAATCGCGATTGACGATAATCGCTGCGCTTGGCAAAACAGGACTGGCATCGACAGCTAAAAATTCTCGATACTGAATTCCCGGTCATGCGTCAGCGCCGGTATCATACGGCGCGCTCGTTCGACGCTGGATAGATCGATCTCGGCATAGACGATGCCTGGTTCGGCGCCACCGTCGGCTAGTACCTTTCCCCAGGGGTCGACGATCAACGAGTGTCCCCAGGAAGCACGCCGGTCGACATGGTGGCCGCACTGATTGGGGGCGATGATATAACAGCCGGTTTCAATCGCCCTGGCGCAAACCAGCGTATGCCAGTGGGCCTTGCCGGTGGTCTGGGTAAAGGCTGCCGGTATGCTAATGAATTGCGCACCATTTTGCGCGAGCGCGCGGTACAGGGCCGCGAATCGTAAATCGTAGCACACCGTCATCCCGAGTTTGCCCCAGGGGGTCGTCGCTAGCACGGCCTTGTCTCCCGGCGCTATCGCGTCGGACTCCCGGTAGAATTCACCGCTGGAAAGCTCGATATCGAACATGTGTAGCTTGTCGTAGTGCGCGCTGATGTCACCCCGGTCGTCGAGCAGGAAGCTGCGGTTCACGATTCTGCCATCGGCGGTTTTAATCAACTGGGAACCGACCAGGATGGACACTTCGAGGTCTCTCGCCTGCGCGCGAAAAGCCGCCAGCGCGGCATCGTCTTCCTGCTTAAAACACCGATCCGGTATTTGCTCGTTGACCGGCTCGATCAAACAGACCGTTTCGGTTAGCGCGATGAATTCTGCGCCTGCTTTGCGCGCTTCGGCAATGCGCTCGCAAACCCACTCGATATTAGCCTCGATATCGCGCGTCGCGGTGTTCTGGATACAGGCTGCATAGAATGATTTGCTCATCGATGGATCTCTCAGGGTGCCGAGACCAAACCTTAACATAAGGCTGGCGCGGACTAAATCCCATGTTAATAACCCTGATTTTTATGGCTTTTCTATTCCCGTCGATACTTGATAGAATGGCGGGTCTATGTCCAGTTCCATTCGCCCTGATCAGCAAAACCAGCTCGTCGATCGATTCGACCGCAGGATCAACTATGTGCGCCTGTCGGTAACCGATCGCTGTGACCTGCGATGTGTTTACTGCATGCCGGAGAAAATGAAATTCGTGCCGCGCACGCAGTTGTTAACCCTCGAAGAAATGGAGACTGTCGGGCGCGCGTTTATCGATCTGGGCGTCGACAAGATCCGTATCACCGGTGGCGAACCGCTGGTACGAAAAAATATCATGCAGTTGTTCAATCGACTGGGAGAAATCGAAGCCCTTAAAGATCTGACGCTAACCACCAATGGCACCCAGTTGGGAAAATACGCGCGGCAGTTAAAGTCGGCCGGCGTAACCCGCATCAACGTCAGCCTGGATACCCTGCACCCCAACCTGTTTCATGAAATGACGCGGATAGGTGATTTGCAGCGAACCCTGGATGGAATCGATGCGGCAATCGCCTGCAATTTCGAGAAAATCAAAATCAACGCGGTGGTGTTGAAAAACCACAACCACGAAGAAGTTGTCGACCTGGTCAAATATTCTATAGAACACGGCATCGATATCAGTTTCATCGAGGAAATGCCGCTGGGCGAAAACACCCACCACGAACGCGCCGCAGCCTATTATTCCAGCGACCAGATTTTAGAAGATCTGGAGCAGCACTACGAACTCGTTCCAAGCACGATGCAAACAGCCGGGCCGACGCGTTATTTCCGCCTGAATGGACATGAAAATACCCGCGTAGGGTTCATTTCCCCGCACAGCCATAATTTTTGCGAAAGCTGCAATCGCGTGCGCGTCACCGCGGAAGGCCGCCTGCTGTTGTGCCTCGGCCAGGAGCATTCGGTCGACCTGCGCCGTGTCATTCGTGCCAACCCTGGTAACCGGGAAGCACTGGAACAGGCCATCATCGACTCGATGGACATCAAACCTAAAGGCCACGATTTCAACCTGAATTCGCAAACCGTCCTGTTGCGCCACATGAATCTGACAGGCGGCTGAAATAGCTGGCGGCTGATATGTCTTCGACAGCAATCAGCAAACCCGGTCGGCGCCTGCCCGAACTGACCAACGCCGGCCTCAAGGCAACCGCCGACGTCACCTCCTACAACGAATATAACCAGGCCATCGAAGGCTCGGTCGCGGTTGAACGGGCGCTCACCATTTACCTCGATAAACGCGAAATTGTCACTTTAATGACCCTCGGCAACCATCCCGAGTTGTTGATACTCGGCTGGTTGCGCAATCAACGCCTGGTCGAGGATATAGAGGAGATCAAGTCGATCCAGGTCGACTGGGATGTCGATTCGGTGGCGATCACCACCTACGCCGGGATCGAAGATCTCGA
Source organism: Gammaproteobacteria bacterium (assembly GCA_048061415.1). GTDB lineage: Bacteria > Pseudomonadota > Gammaproteobacteria. The sequence goes on from JBGMRM010000192.1 coordinate 3,987, forward strand.
TACCAAACTGAGCCACAAAACCGTCACCACCGGTTGCGGCCAGGGCACGGTATTCGGTAACTTGATGGAAGATATCGACAAGCTTTCGCTACAACAATCCATGCTGCGTCAGTCGGCTATTTACCACCTGTTGAAAACCCTCAACGAGTACAACGAAATCTACAAAAATGCCGGCGCGGTGCACGGCTGCGCCCTGTGCAGCGAAGACCTGGGTATCGAGCAATTCATCGAAGACGTAGGCCGGCACAATGCGGTCGACGCGATTGCCGGGTACATGTGGTTAAACGATTTAGCCGGTGGCAATAAACTGTTTTACACCACCGGCCGGCTTACCTCGGAAATGGTAATCAAGGTGGCCCTGATGGGCATCCCGGTTTTGCTGTCTCGCTCGGGCATCACGCGCATGGGACTCGATATCGCGCAAAAAGTCGGCGTGACCCTGATAGCGCGCGCCAAGGGGCGTCATTTTCTGGTTTATCACGGGCGCGAGTTTATCGAATTCGACGCGGTGCCCGAGGTTAAAGCCGTATCCAGTCCCAAAGGTTCGATGCGGTAAAAGAAACCCGTCATTCCGGCCCCCGAGCCGGAATCTATTACCACAAACCCCTATCGTGAACACAGGCTCCGTTATCAACGGATTACATCACTCCCGCAGGCGCGGCATCAACTCTACCAGGTTGCAGGGCCGTGTGCGGTAATCGAGTTGCGCGTGAATCAATTT
>JBGMRM010000193.1:0-4696 GCA_048061415.1 Gammaproteobacteria bacterium
CTGAATGCGTTGTTGCAATGCGTCGACTTCATCGATACGAGGAGCGCGAATGGCGATACTGTGCCCCCTGTTTTGCATCGCAAAGGCATCCTGAAAATACGCGCGGCTGACCTGCGCCATGTTGCGGTCAATATCGGGCGAACCGGTTTCAAAAATTCCGACGACCTTAACCACGCCTGCCGCAAATGAATCGTCGAACCCACTGCCGAGAAAGGTGATTTCGTCGCCGAGCCCGACTTTCAAATTGCGCGCCAGCACCGAGCCGATGACAATTTCTCCACCACTGTCCGGCTGCAAATAGCGACCCTGTTTGAGCAATCCCGGAATAGTCGATACGGAGGGTTCGAACTGCGGTTCGACGCCAAGAATCTGCAATCCAAAAGTGCGTTCGTTGCTCGAAGCCAGCGCGAAGCCGACCGCACGTGCACCGATGCTTTGCAATCCCAGTTCGGTGCGTAATAGCCGCGCGGTGGCGGTGATATCGTCGAGGGTGTAACGCATTTTGGGGTCGTCGAGGTAGCCCTCGCGTTGCACCTGAATGTGACCGGAAAACGCCTGCAGAGTATTGTCGATCATCATATCGTAGCTGCCAAATTGCAGCGAAATACTAAATACCAGCAGGCTGTTGGAAAAGACCATCGCGCCGACCGTGAGCCAGGTGCGGCGTCTATAGCGCCACAGGTTACGCCAGGCCAGCCGAAGCGCGATATTACTCATTGGCGCGGGTTTCGCAGATTGGACAGGCTAAAAATACTGTCGGGTAGAACCACGTCGAAGTCGATATTATCGACCAGCATTTCGGTCCATTCCCCGGGTCGCTCGACCTTGTTCATGCGCGTGCGCCGGGCAATGGTGCGGCCATCCATCTCCGCCACTTCAAGCGTATTCATTTCCTTGACCAGCACATTGTCCTGGTCCCAGAATTCCTGTCGCATCATCACGAAATCGTCGCGAATCACTACGATCTCCTTGCCCCAGACCACGGCCGCGTCTTCGAGCGGTATCGACTCGATCGTGTAGTAGTAGTGTCCTTCCTTCTGCTCCGATCTAATCAGGCGATGGGTATACTGGTCGATAATATCGGTCGACTTGCTGATATCCTTGTTGGAAAAATCGCTGCCCAGCCAGCCCTGATTCATCATCGACGAGGGCACCTTGATGATGCGGTTCACCCTGGGCGTGTAAGTCCACATATTTTGATCCCGGATCAGGGTACTATTGCCGGCATCGCGTTTCGGCTCGGTCACGCGCACCAGCGAGAGCTTGTCGCCCTCGGTCCAGGCCTGAATCGACAGGGTGCGCTCCCAGTCGCTGCGATGCACCGTCATGGTAATTTCCGAATAAGAAGTCACCCCGCGCCAGTGCTCCATCGCCGCGCGAATTAAATCCCTCGGGTCGGGTGGAATATCTTCACCCGCTACCAGTGGCGCGGATATGAGCGCAAGGCTCAAAATTAACAGGCCGAACAGATTAAGCCTGTCGCTGCTACACGTCATAAATGCCATCCTCGGCCCAGTATTCAAATAAAATGCCTATATCGTCATTCCGGCCCCCGAGCCGATTCGTCGGACCGCGGAATCCATTACACGGGGCCTGCCGTACGACCTGGAGCGTCGATCGAACGGGCAAGGGTTGTTCCGCACCTGTTCAAACCAGACAACCGACCAGTCATCTAAGCCTATCAAAATAAATGGTGCCACCTTTGTCACAGATCAACTCCCTCGTATTAGAATAGGTGTAATAACACAATAACGAAACCCTAACATCCAACCCGGGAGCACACCATGAGCAGCGGCATAAAAGACAACCTCAAAAAATCATCCACCTGGATACGTGGCCTGTATATGTTGCTGTTTGCGATCTTCTGCAGCCTCGCCGAAGTGGTGCTGTCCGTCGTCGTGGTATTCCAGTTTATCCTCAAACTGTTTACCGGCGATACCAATGACCGCCTGCGTAAACTCGGGCAAAGCATTGCTACCTACATCTACCAGATCCTCCAGTTCCTGAGCTTCAACACCGAGGCCCATCCCTACCCCTTCGGCGCCTGGCCGAAAGGTGAGCCCAGGGCGGCCAGTAAAACCAGAACCAGTGAAACGGGTGAAGGGGAAGCTTCAAAGAAAATTGAAAAAGATTAAGCGACAGGAAAGAAACCTGCCCTTCGATAATAATCTCGAATGTTTATTATGAGGGGAGTTCGAGCCAGAACTACGACGCAAAAAAATCAACCTAAACGAATAAGGTGAGCACGCCGGTAAAGCCGTACAGTGAGTTTTTGTGGATCTCACCATTGGCGAAAAAACCCACCAGCGGGAAGTCGCCCAGCACCGCGTGAATAAAACGGGCTTCTTCCGAGTCATCGCCAAACTGTTCCCTGCCGCGGCCCAGGCAGGAAACATAAACACCGCCCTTGATGGGTGAGTCAAGGCGGGATTTAAGTTCTAACAGCATGCGCTTCATATCCTCCAGCGCAGAGTTCCCGTCGCGCCGGCAAAAAATGATTTCGTCATTGTGTTGCAGGTAGTCGCCTATGGCGACGAGTTTTGCATCCCTGTCGATACCGATGATCTGCCGAATCGAGTAGTCATCCATGTCGGAGTTTTTATTCACTAATCCTGCAAAAATATAGCCGGCGGCCTGTTGCCAGTCCTGCTCGATAAATTCACCGGCATCTTCACTCAGTACATCGAGCGCAGGCCGGTCGTCCAGGCTATGCGCGATATTGCTTTCGCAGTGGGTGACGACATGCCTGCCACCGATCGGCGTGCATCCCTGGGTGAGGTTAGTCATAATTGGCACCGCCTGGGAAAATAGCACGCCGCTCATGCCGCCGTGCAGTGTCTGGTTGGCAAATTGAATGTTATGCCCACGCGAGGAAGTAATGCCTCCCACTAAAAAGGCAGCCGGAATTTCCTTGCCTAACTGTGCCAGTAATGCCTGGATGGCCGGCAAACCTGGGTCGGCATGCAGCAGGCCCACATTAAAATCGTTAGCGTCGCACCAGTCGGCCAGCTCACCCGGAAGCGCCGTGGTCTCCGAGCTCAGGTTGGGCAACATATGAAAATCGGCTTCATTAAAACCAGCCAGCATAATGGCCATCGCGGGCTGGTCATAGTATTCGGTTTTGCTGGCGATAATGCCGATGCCCACACTGCCCACCCAGTAATCGATATCGGTGACCTGTTTCAGCCGGTTTAGGAGAGGCTCGGCCTGATCAGACAAATGATCGCTTAGATATAAAAAGCCAAAGTTGGCCTCGGGCGGAATGCTACCCAGTTGATTTAAACAATCGACCAGTAATTCATCGCCAGCCCGGCCGGCACTTTGCGCCAGTAAAAACCGATTCATCATAGGGGTAGTTTAAGTTAAAGTGGTTTCAGAACACAATTTATCCAAAAACGCGCGTCGCCCCAGCCCTCCGTCATTCCGGACCCCGATCCGGAATCTATTGCAACCCACCCCCCGAAAACCCAGAAAACACTCCCCCATCCATCCCTGCTATCCAAATCCGATTGCATTCACCATCGCGGCCTGTCAACACAGCTATGGCCTTGCGATTGGGCAAGGTCCTTGGTAGTGGCCCTAATGTCTGGATCGGCATGCAGCAGAAGTATGATTTGTTTTATACCGCTCAGGATATGGCCGAAGAACTGGACGAAATGCCGGTTATGTACGGCTAGATCGCATAGCCTGGTATTCGTAACTAATCGTTTGAATCTGATGATAAATATCATAAGTCATCGCCGCCTTCGTACAATATGCGGGTGCGCGACGCACTGGATATAGCCTGTTTACTGGATTACTATTCGCCCACACCACCTGGTAGCTTCGACACTATGAAAACGCGTTCATTACGGTCCATTTATCAGCTCAAGGTTAGCCTTAAATGGTCCAGGCCTCCTATCTGGCGCCGTCTGCAGATAGCGAACACCGATTACCTGGAAGACCTGCATAACGTCTTGCAGATCGTAATGGGCTGGACCAATTCACACCTGCACGAGTTTGCCAGTGGGCGCGATCGGTACGGCCTGCCGGATGAGGAATTTCCGTCTGAAGTTCACGATGAAATCGACTATCGTATCTACCAGGTTTTACAGAAAGAAAAGGACCGGCTTAATTATACGTATGACTTCGGGGATGGCTGGGAGCATGAACTGGTACTCGAAAAAATCCTGCCGTATAAAACCGATACTGTTTTGCCGGTATGCCTTAAAGGAAGTCGAGCCTGTCCACCCGAAGATGTCGGGGGAATGCCGGGTTATGAAATGTTCCTCGAAGCAATTTCCGATCCTGCGCACCCCGATCATGAAGACATGCTGGAATGGGTTGGGGGGAGTTTCGACGCTGAGCACTATGATCTGTCCGAAACGAATGAAATGTTGCGCGAGTATTGCGACTGATCGCTAGCGCATAAACAACCATAATCATGCATTCCCGAAAGCCCATAAAAGGCCGCGCCGATTGCGCTCGGGGTCAACACCGATGCCTACCAACCCATCGAGCGCAAGCTCGGAATCACGCGCACAACCGTGCCGAAGAGGTAACCAACATCCGTAATCCAGGGCTGTTGCTAAACGAACAGTCAACAGGCGAGCTGGTGTACATGTCGCCTTCCACTAGCGCACCGATCCTCGGGAGGTTCAACCAGTATTTGCCTGTGACTTACTGATTTGGAATCAGTAAGTAAACCGCTCCCTAA
>JBGMRM010000194.1:0-2028 GCA_048061415.1 Gammaproteobacteria bacterium
GAGATCAAATGGGTACGCGACTCGACCGGTATCGTAACCGCCAAGTTGCTCGCGGAAAAAAATAACCCACAGGCCGATGTGGTGTGGGGCCTCGCCGCTACTTCGCTATTGTTATTGAAAAGCGAAGGCATGCTGGTGCCATACAAGCCCGTGGGCGTAGAAAAGCTGGACAAGAAATTTGTCGATAAAGGTGCGATACCTTCCTGGGTGGGAATGGATGCCTGGGTCGCTGCTATTTGTTATAACACGGTCGAAGCTGCGAAAGCCAACCTGGTTCCGCCAAAAACCTGGACAGACTTGTTAAAGCCCATGTACAAGGGGCAATTGATCATGCCAAATCCCAATTCATCGGGTACCGGTTTTCTCGATGTCTCCAGTTGGTTACAGATGTTCGGCAAGAAGGGTGGCTGGGAATTTATGGATCGTTTGCATGAGAATATTTCGCGCTACACCCATTCTGGTTCCAAGCCCTGCAAACTGGCGGCCGCCGGTGAAATTCCGATTGGCATTTCTTTTGCTTTCCGAGGCGCCAAGTCAAAGGCCAAAGGCGCACCGATCGAAATTATCGTTCCAGAAGAAGGCGTGGGCTGGGATATGGAAGCGACCGCAATTATCGCCGGCACCGACAAGATGAAGGCTGCCAAAACACTGGTCGACTGGTCAATCACCAAGAAAGCCAATGAAATGTACAACACTGGTTATGCGGTAGTCGCTTACCCCGGCATTGCCAAACCGGTGAAATACTTCCCGTCGAACTTGCTGGAGAAAATGATCGATAACGATTTTGAGTTCGCGGCCAACAATCGCAGGTCAATTTTGACCGAATGGCAAAAGCGCTACGATTCGAAATCGGAACCGAAGTAAGCGCTCTACTTTTGGAGAATGACGGCCTGACCGGTACCATTGGTCAGGCCTTTTCTTTAGCGCAGATGAAATTCCCTTTTATCGAAGCGGATATCGATCATCATGAATGAACCGGTATCAGTTGATACCCAGAGTCCAGAGCCCTTTCTGAGCATCGATCGATTGACTAAAAAGTTCGGCGCTTTTGTCGCGCTGGACAGGGTTTCACTCGATGTTTTCGAGGGCGAGTTCGTATGTTTTCTGGGGCCCTCGGGTTGTGGCAAAACAACATTTTTACGCGCCATCGCCGGGCTCGATATTCAGACTTCGGGCACCGTGATCCAGGCGGGTAAAGATATTTCGGCATTACCACCCTCGGAGCGGGACTTTGGCATAGTATTTCAGTCTTACGCCCTGTTTCCCAACCTGACCGTGCAAAAGAATATCGCCTTCGGCCTGGAAAACGAAAAAATCCCCAAAGCCAAAATCATCCAGCGTGTGAATGAATTGCTCGAACTGGTCGGCCTTTCCGATCAGGAAAAAAAGTACCCGGCGCAATTATCCGGCGGCCAGCAACAACGTATCGCGCTGGCCAGGGCGCTTGCCACCTCGCCGGGCCTGTTGTTGCTCGACGAACCGCTCTCGGCGCTCGATGCAAAGGTGCGCGCGTACTTGCGGCAGGAAATGAAGACCCTGCAGCGTCGGCTCGGCGTTACCACTATCATGGTTACCCATGACCAGGAAGAGGCCCTGACCATGGCCGACCGTATCGTGGTGATGAATCATGGAGTGATCGAACAGGTGGGTACACCGACCGAAATTTATCGCGAACCCGAAACGCTTTTTGTCGCCGACTTTATCGGCGCGATGAACCAGATCGACGGGCAGATAATCGGCCAGGATCGTGTATCGGTTGGTAAAACCACCCTCGCTACGCGAACGCATGAGTTCGCAACCAACAGCCCCGCAGTGATTGCTATTCGACCAGAGGATATCATTCCGCATGGTGGGGGGGAGCGCTCATTGGAAGAATCTGGTTCCGTATCGGAGGTGGAAAATACATTCGATGCGAGGGTCGAATATATGGAGTTTTTGGGATCATTCTGGCGAGTATCGCTAAAGAACCCCGAGCTTGGCGATGTTTCCCTGCAGGCGGATATGTCGATTAACGTGGTCAGGCACATG
>JBGMRM010000194.1:2128-4686 GCA_048061415.1 Gammaproteobacteria bacterium
ATGCTATCGAAGTCTTTTTCAACCTTTGCCTTCGATTTAAGCAATTTCGAATTTCAGGTTAATGAAGGCGAAGGCTGGAGTACCCCGGTCAGCGCCCTGACACTCAACCAGCAATTGCAGGCTGTGCCACCGGAAGAGCTTGCCACCAGTTCGGATGGAAGACTGGCTGCAACGCTGTTTTTCCCGGATTTCAGTTTCCGCAGTCCGACGCGTTATAAAATTCGCCAGGTCAACCCGGTCACTTCATTTCTGGTCGGTAGTGAACGAGTGGCCGATACCGAATGGCACGAATACGAGTCGAACCAGTTCAGGCGTATTGTTTTGCGCCCTTCGAGTTCGACCGGGTTTGCGAATTTCCGCGAGTATTTTTCCACGCCATCGCTATTTCGATCGATCGAAAATTCGCTGCTGATCGCAACAATCAGCACCATCATAACCATCAGTCTGGCGTTTGGATTTGCCTACGCGTTAAACCGCAGTACGATGCGTTTCAAGGGAGTGTTCCGGCTGATCGCAATGATACCTATCCTGGTGCCTTCGCTGTTACCCGGCATTTCACTGGTTTATCTGTTCGGTAATCAGGGCATGATCAAAGAGTTGTTGATGGGCGAGTCCATCTACGGCCCGATCGGCATCGTTATAGGATCGGTATTTTTTACCTTTCCGCACGCGCTGATCATCATTACCACCGCTTTAGCGATCTCCGATTCCAGACTCTACGAAGCGGCGATTTCACTGCGCGCGAGTCGCTGGAAAACCTTCTGGACCGTGACTATTCCCGGTGCGCGCTACGGTTTGATATCTGCGGCCTTTGTGGTTTTTAATTTGGTCATCACCGATTTTGGGCTGCCGAAAGTCATCGGTGGTCAATACAACCTGCTCGCGCTCGATATTTATAAACAGGTAATCGGTCAGCAAAACTTTGAAATGGGCGCGGTGGTGTCGGTCGTTTTGTTGATCCCGGCGCTGTTTGCGTTCTCGCTCGACCGCTATGTACAAAAGAGACAGGTCGCGCTGCTGTCGTCCCGATCGGTGCCTTACGAGCCCAAACCACACAAACAGTTCGACCTGATTTGCCTCGGCTATTGTTTTCTGGTCGCCGTTTTCATCGTCGGAATGATCGCGGTAAGCCAGTACGCCGCGCTGATAAAATTCTGGCCCTACGATTTAAGCCTCGGCCTGAGCAATTATAACTTCGAAGTGATGGACGGTGGTGGCTGGGATTCGTATTTTAATTCGATTGAACTGGGCCTGTACACCGCACTTGCCGGCACCATCCTGGTTTTTGCAGGCGCCTACATGGTGGAAAAAACCAATGGTTTTTTTACCACCCGCTCGGCGTTCCAGTTTCTTGCAATGATGCCGATGGCTGTTCCGGGGATGGTGCTCGGACTCGCCTATATCTTTTTCTTTAACGACCCGGCCAACCCGTTAAATACCATCTACGCGACCATGGGTATCCTGGTAGTCTCTACCGTGACCCACTTTTACACGGTTTCACACCTGACCGCGGTCACCGCGCTCAAGCAGATGGACCGGGAGTTTGAATCGGTTGCCTCGTCACTCAAGCAACCCTTCTACAGGCTGTTTTCAAAGGTGACCGTGCCCGTGTGCTTACCGGCGATCCTGGATATTTCGATTTACCTGTTTGTCAACGCGATGACTACGGTATCGGCGGTGATATTTCTCTACTCGCCCGATACCACGCTGGCGTCGATTGCGGTGCTCAACATGGACGATGCCGGGGATGTGGCGCCCGCCGCGGCGATGGGCATGATGATTTTTTATACCAATGTGGTCGCGCGCTTGATTCATCTGATGGTTACCCGCAAAGTATTGCGAAAAACCCAGGCCTGGCGCACACGCCTGTCCGATGCCGGTTGATCCCCAGCTATGAAGCTTTATTTTTCTATCCAGTCTGGTTAAGGTTCGTCTGGTTAAAGCTTATAAGTATCCAGTGATATGACTAAAAACGCATTAATTGTCGGTGCCGGGAGTGGTAACAGCGCCTCTTTCGCCCGCGCTCTGGCCCGCCAGGGGGCGGAGGTCGCCCTCGCAGCGCGTAATATCGAAAAACTCGACCCACTGGTCGATGAGATCGATGGTATGTCTATCGCCTGCGATGCCACCGATGCCGCGCAGGTAGCCAGTCTGTTTACGCAGCTGGATCAGTCGATGGGTACCCCGGACGTAGTACTCTATAACCCCAGCGCCTATACCGCAGGCCCAGTTGCCGAGCTAGACCCGGGCGCGGTTCACCAGTCGTTGATGCAAACAGCCTTTGGTGCTTTTCTGGTCGCCCAACAGGCCGCGAAGCGCATGCAGCAAGCGGGTTCAGGCGCGATCTTTTTCACCGGAGCGACTGCCAGCGTCAAGGGATTCCCGAATTTTTCGTCTTTTGCGATGGGAAAATTCGCATTGCGGGGTTTGACCCAGAGTTTGGCGCGCGAACTGGGCCCCAAAAATATCCATATCGCACACTTTATTATCGACGGTGGGATAGCCTCGCCAGGGCGGGATCTGGCACAGGAATCCCCGGAGAACAATGCCGACGATTC
>JBGMRM010000195.1:0-4683 GCA_048061415.1 Gammaproteobacteria bacterium
GTTACGATTCGCACGCCGATATGGTCATATATACTTGCTGAGAGATTGCCTTCCTTGAGTAAAAGCTTGGTCACGATGCGGAAAAACCTTTTCCTGGTTTTGAGCTTATACTCGACGATCGGTATGCGACAATCATCGTCGCCGATCCAGATTCCGTCCTGTGACTCGATCACAAAAGGTTTCAGTCGAGCGTTAATTTTTAGCAGGGTGGCATTGTATGCGTCTTCATCTCTCGTCCACTGCGCGTGGGCCACCGCATGGCATACCTTAAGAATCACACAGGACCATTCTGAAATCCTGGCTCCGGTACCGATTGAGGCTTCGACCATAAGCTCCGGCAGCGTGAAGTCGTTTAATTTTTCAGGCAGGCAAAGACTGGTTTCCCTGAGCAGGACAGTTTCGATATAATCGAAAGCAGTTTTAAGCAATCTTTCAGCGTTATCACTGCTTTGTAGCCCATAGGCACTTAAGAATTTATCAGCCTCGTCGAGGTTACGAATATTCAGTTCGAAGGTATCTATCAAAGACCTGCCGGCTATGATGGTCTGGAGTGTGCGCCAGGGAATACTGAGTTCGCTCGAGTCAGATAAAACAGGAATCCGGCGGTCAGATTTAGCCACGTCGTTTCGATACCCCTATCAAAAAGCGCTCAAATTACCGATGTCTCAAATTTTTATAAACTTAAGACTTCGATACCAGCCCAGCAGGTTAACGTAATAACCACAGGCAGTAAAATCGACTGATGGTGGCAGGGTGATAATCTGAAGGTCTATATAAACTCAGACCCTGTTACAACGATCTCTTTTATCCCTGGTACCCTGAATTAAAATAATCGGCCCAGCTCAGGCGGTTAAGCACCCGGAACTCTAGTCTCACAGGTTTATTACCGTTAAAGTGTGGCCCTTGTTCTATTCGATTTCGGGTACCTTATCTATGTCAGGCAGGTGGTATGGCTGATTCTTTCAGCAATGGCACGGTTTACCGGTTGGATGGTCCTGGGAATGCGCCAGTGGTGGTGCTGATTCATGGTCTGGGCCTGAATCGGCATATATGGGACGAGTATCAAGCCGTGCTTTCGTCTCGCTACCGCGTATTGACCTATGATTTGTATGGTCATGGTGGCAGTACCCCGCCACCCGAAATTCCATCGCTAAGGCTGTTTTCCGAGCAATTACGAGCGCTGCTGGATGCACTCGAAATCGACCGATGCGCGATCGTCGGGTTTTCGCTCGGCGGTATGATCAATCGCCGCTTTGCCATAGATTATCCCGAGCGTGTTTCGGCGCTCGTGATACTAAATTCTCCGCACGAGCGCAGTCCAGAGCAACAGAAACTGGTTGAGAAACGAGCAGCGGATACCTCCGAAGGTGGTCCGGCAGCGACCCTCGACGCAACCATCGAACGCTGGTTTACCGCAGAATTCCGCGCAGCCCAGCCCGAAGTCATCGCCCAGGTGCGTCGATGGGTGCTGGCCAACGACCCGGTGATCTATGCCCAGTGCCGCCAGGTGCTCGCCACGGGCGTGATAGAGCTGATCCGTCCGCAACCTCCGGTCAGCCAGCTTTCGCTGGTCATGACGGCCGAAAACGATAGTGGCAGTAGCCCTGCCATGAGTCACGCTATCGCGGCCGAAATTCACTGTGCGCGCACCATCATAGTGCCGGGCCTGCAACACATGGCACTGGTCGAACAGCCCAGTCTATTCATCGAGCCGATGCTACGATTCCTGCAGGAGACGCACAATTAACCCACATTCAAATGCGATAAGCCAGCCGTGCTCGATGTAACGGTCGGCCCGGCGGCGCCTCATAGCTTTCGCCGCGATTCATTCAGGCGCCGGGGAAGTTAAATTCTATCTCCAGGCGTCCCAGGAAGTAGCAATACTGACGTATTAACGAGACACAACAACCACGCATGGTTTAACATACCGGGAAACCGCCCACCGGCAGAATGGGGCGCTCTCTGACAGACAGAAGGTAAGGTATATGAAATTCCAGCTGGCTATTAACATGGAACGCATCGACGAAAGCCTGGCTATGACCGACGTTGCCGATCATACGCTCGAGATGGTGAAGATGGCCGATCGGGGCGGGTTTAATATCGTCTGGGCGGCGGAACACCACGCGCTGGAAATGACCATAGCCCCTAACCCGTTTCAAATTCTAACCTGGTGGGCCACCCATACCGAAAAAATCCGGCTGGGCACGGCCGTAGCGGTCGCGCCTTACTGGAACCCGATTAACCTGGCCGGCGAGGCCGCCCTTACCGATTTGATCAGCGGCGGCCGACTCGAATTCGGCATCGGTTCGGGCGCTTATCAGCGTGAATTCGATCGCATGCACCCCGGCCTCAGGCAAACCGACGCATGGCGGTATATGAACGAAATGTTGCCCGCTGTAAAAGCATTGTGGGCCGGCGATTATGAGCACAACGGGGAATTCTGGTCTTTCCCGACCTCTACTTCGGTGCCGAAACCGGTACAAAAGCCGCACCCACCGATCTGGGTTGCGGCGCGCGCGCCCATTACTTTCGACTATGCGGTTAAGCAGGGTTGCAACATCATGTCGTGGCCGCTCACCCGCCCTTTTTCCGAGATAGAATTGTACAGGTCACGGCTCGATGAAGCGCTGGAAGCCAATCCGGGGGCCGCGCAACCAACCTTTGCAATAATGCGCCACACCGCGCTTTATGACAGCGAAGACCAGTGGGAAGTACCGGTCAGGGCAGCACAGCGACAACTGGGTCAGTTTGAAAACCTGTTCAAGAATCTTGGCGATGTGGTGAATGGCTTTCCGAAACAGACCCCGTTTGACGAACTCGAAAACCGCGACGAGTACAACCCTCAGATGCTGCGCGAAAACATGATGTTCGGCACCCCCGACGAAGTGATCGGCAAACTAAAGCGTTACGAGGAAGCCGGGGTCGATGAGTTCATCTACTATGCAAGCATGGGGCTGGGCCACAGGGAGCAAAAGCGCTCGCTCGAACTTTTCTGTTCCGAGGTAATTCCGGCGTTTGCGTGACATTTGAACCTTCCCCTTGTATTTTGATTAACTATTAGTTCTATTAAATATATCTTGCAGATAATTAATATGCTATTGTCCTGGCATGGCCAGACGATATGACTCCAGCAGGCGCAAGACGGCCGCCGAACAGACTCGAAACCGGATCCTGCAGGCCGCGCTGAAACTCCATTGGCAAGGAATTACCGAGTACGAACCCCTGGCTCAAGAGGCGGGCTGCTCGCTGCCTGCTCTACGCAAACATTTCCCGACCAAAGAAGAGCTCTATCGCAATTGCACGCAGACATTCGCCGACACGCTGGTTTTGCCCAACCTCGATATCCTGGGCAAGATCACTGCCCCGGGACAGCGCCTCCGGGAGAGCATTGCCGAGCTTTGCAGAATTCACGAGTCGATGTTTGGTTACGCGTGGTTAGGTGCACAACAGCGTAAGGAATCACCCACGCTGGATGCAGAGATGAGCGCCTACGAAGGGCTGGCCGACGCTATCACGGAGATCATCGCCCCGAAAAACCGAAGCCGGAAGTATGTGATCCGCGGGCTCCTCGATTTCCTCACCTATAGAGCACTGCGCCTCCCTGGGAAGCTGTCACCCGAAGAAGTCAGCGAGCAACTCACCACCACCATTTCTCTGCTGGTTTTGGGCCACGAGCCAGTCGGCCATTCAAACACGCAATCACCGACCCGAAAGGAGGGCGACCATGATTATTAATAAAGTAAGTGGCACCAGAGTGGATGAGATCGCAGACGGAATTCATCGTATCAGTACCCCGGTGCCGCCAACAGTCATACCCGGGGGTTTCACCTTCAACCAGTATCTCGTTGTAGATGATCTTCCGCTCCTGTACCACACGGGACCACGTAAGATGTTTCCCCTGGTGCAAGAGGCTGTCGCATCGGTCATTCCAGTGGAATCATTGCGATACATCGGGTTCTCCCATTTTGAAGCCGATGAGTGCGGCGCGCTCAACAATTTTCTAGAGGTAGCGCCGGACGCCGAGCCGCTGTGCAGTCAGATTGCTAAAATGGTTAGCATTGATGATTTTGCGCTGCGACCGGCTCACCCTCTGGCCGACGGCGAAGAATTGTCTCTGGGAGCCCACGAGCTAAGGTGGATTGATACACCGCACTTTCCTCACGGTTGGGAATGCGGACATCTTTTTGAAACGACGACAAGAACGCTCTTTTGTGGCGATCTCTTTACCCAGGGCGGACATGATCACCAACCGCTGACCACGGATGACATCCTGCACAGCAGTGAAGAAATGCGCAGCAATCTCGACTATTTTTCTCAAACCCGCCTCGCCCATGAGCTGGCCGAGAAGCTCGCGGCGAGCTCTCCAGACACATTGGCCTGCATGCATGGAGCTGCCTGGCGAGGAGATGGCGCCAGCCTGTTGCGCCAGCTGGGCGTGCGCCTGGGGGTGTGAAACATCGACAGCAATTATGGTGGAAGTTATCTCAATTTTTAGCCGGACGCCTGGGTAATAAATTAAGGAACCTCTGATTTATTCTGGACGAAGTAGATTGGAGATCAAAATTCGTCGATTTAAGGCGTTAATCGCACGTAATAGCTAGCTATTGCGAAGATTAACAACGAAAAAGCGTCGGATTTTGGCTTCAAGATGCGAGTTCACGAATAGATCAGAGGTTCCTTAAA
>JBGMRM010000196.1:0-4665 GCA_048061415.1 Gammaproteobacteria bacterium
CTGTCTAGCCTTAATAATCAAAAATTAACCAGTCGCTGTCGAAAATTATCGCCCCGGTCAATCCTCGGCTAGACCGGGAAAACATGACACGAGAAAATCGTTCAGGAAGAATAAAAAGCAGCGAGTTCTTCGAGCTTTACCACGTGGCAGTAAATCATGTTGAGGACTTCCAGTTCGTGACGATGCAGCTCGTCGGTAGCTGCGGCGCAGCAGTCTTCGACAACGATGACATTGAAGCTTTCGTCGGCGAGACTACGCACCGATGACGATACACACTGGTCGGTAAAAATACCGGCGACCACGACATGTTTGATACCCATATTGTGCAGCACCAGGCGCAGGTTGGTTCCGGTCAATGCGCTGTCGGTGGTCTTCAGAACCACTATTTCGTCGCCTTGCGGGGTGAGTTCGGGGACCAGTTGGCTGTCTTCCCGGTCTTTGGGCAGTAGCAGGTAGTTAAAGCCCGGTTTTTTCTGGCTCAACGAGCGGTCGCGGCCGTCGTGCTTGAGGCAGGTGATACGCGCAAAAACTACTTCCACGCCGCGCTGCCGGGCATCGGCAATCAGGCTAGCGGTATTCGGGATTACGGTATTATTCATGCGGGCGAAAAATGGTTGCCAGCGCGCGTTTTCGTCACTATTCGGTTTGGCCTCGAGATAGGTATTTTGAATGTCAATCACCAGTAACGCGGTTTCCTCCGGGTCGAGAATAATATCCTCTGGTTCCTCTGCACTGGCGTAATAAAATGATCGGTATGCGGTTTTCCAGTTCATCAGTGCTATCCACGCGCCCCGGCATTCAACTGGATATTTTCCCTCGCTGGTTCTCTTGCGATCGCGAGGCCTGTACCCGGTAATCCGCCAGTGACAATATCAGCGTTTGTGTTTGTCATTTTAATAAACCTGTTGGAATAATTTGACCAGGCACCTAGTATGCCATACCCGAACGGGGGATTAGACTGGCTTCTTTTCCTGTGACGAGCTTATATTGCCTGGCCGGGCATAAAGTTATACTCTCCCGACACTTTGAGCGATAACAAACGATGCGAAACAGTGCCTTATTTCCCTATTTTTTAATCCTCACCGCCGGGGTGTTGTGGGGTAGTACTTTTTCGCTGGCCCTGATCGCGACAGCGGATGGTACCCATCCGATGGCGCTGACTACCTGGCAAGTCATACTGAGCGCATTCCTGTTTCTGGTTGTTTGCCTGATTTCAAAGGTCCCGGTATTCAGGTTCCGCAGGCTGCATTACTACGTTGTGATTGCGGTTATCGGTATCGTGGCGCCGGATCTGCTCTATTATTTTGCTGCCCCGCACTTAAACGCCGGTATTCTTTCCGTGACGGTTTCCACCGTGCCGCTATTCACCTACGCGATTATGTGGGTGATGCGCTACGAGCTTTTGATGTTGAAACGGATCTTTGGCATATTGCTCGGCATGATAGCAATTTTGCTTTTGGTGCTGCCCGATCAGGGCCTGAGCAGTGCGGATGCTAACCTTTGGATTTTACTGGTTGTTTTAAGCGCGGTGTTTTACGCGATCGAGAATGTTTATATCTCGGAAGGCATTAGCCACGACCTGGATATCCGTGAATTACTGTGTGGGTCGAACATCGTCGCGGCGATATTCCTGATTCCGGCGACCTCGTGGATGGGTGTCGGTGTTCCGGTTTACTGGGTATTTAGCTCTGCGGGGTTGGCAATTTCAGCCATCGCGTTAATTAGTACGGTGGCTTATGTGATGTATTTTTACACCATCAGGTCCGCCGGTCCGGTGTTTGCCAGCCAGTGCGCCTACGTGGTGACCCTGTCCGGCGTGTTGTGGGGCATCGTGATTTTCTCCGAGGTGCATACCATCTGGTTATGGCTCTCGATAGTGGTAATGATGGCCGGGTTGGTACTGGTCACACCGACTGAAAAGCGTGGCAGGGTGCTGGCTGACCAGTCGGTCTAATCCACCCTACTCGTCGTCGCTGATTTGCGTCTCTATCGAATAATTGGCCTCTTCATCCTGTAGCATTTTCCGTATGGTGTGAATAATTTTTGTCGACTGCCGGGACGAGGTATTTTGCAGGCGAATAATCACGCCTATTTCATCCGCTTCTAACGGAATGTTACTCCGATTGATTACCGGTTCGAGTATTTTTCTAATCTGCTCCCAGTCCGCGATACGCTCACCAGCATCCTTGGCCAGGGATTTTTGGATAAACGCTTCGAGACCTGAATCTATATCCGGGCAAACTTCTCTGATCCTCGGCGGTTTTTGATTAACCTGCATATCTAGCAGTTTAGCCAGTGTCGGGGCCTGAAAGGGGAGGCTGTTGGTCAACAGAAGAAATGCCATCACACCCAGGGCGTAGATGTCGACACGACCATCGACTGGTTCACCATTAATGATTTCGGGCGCCAGGTAGGAAGGTGAACCTTCGATGTTGATTTCCTTATCCTGCGGTGGCCCAGCGAGGCCAAAATCGGTCAGTTTGATATTGCCATAGCGGTCGATCAGGATATTGGACGGTTTAATGTCGCGGTGAACGATCCCGTTTTCGCCACGGCTGTGGGCATATTGCAGCGCGCTGGCCAGCTGCGAGAGAATTTTCCTGGTTTCCTTGAGCCCGAAGGCGCCTTTGGCCTTTAAAATTGCCGACAGGTTTTCTCCTTCCAGTTTTTCCATCACGATGAAACGCGTTGAAAATTTATCGATGACTTCGATCACGTTGATAATGTTCGGGTGATTTAAACTCGCTATAATTTTGGCTTCCTGCTCGAAGCGATCTAAAAAATCATGGTTATAAGCCAGGTTGTAGTTGAGCATCTTGATCGCAACTTCACGATCTAACTCCCCGTCATAGGCGTTGTATACGGTCGCCATATTGCCTTCACCCAGTTTGCCCGTTAGCTCGTATTTACCGACCCTGTTAATCCCACCGTCCTTTGCCATGCGGTTAGTCATCATGTTGGAAGTGATGTCGGCAAAGGTTTTGTGCTGCTCTATCAGGCGCATAAATCGCTTACGGTCGAGATAGAGGGCGATCGTATCCGTTAGCGCAACAACGTCAGAGGAATAGGTGGAGTTTATAAGCAGGGAAATTTCACCAACGACCGAACCTTTTTTTAACGCAATCTTGCGATGAATTTCACCATTTTGATCTGGAATACGAACTTCTACCCTGCCCTGGAAGATGATGTAAAGTCTTTTTCCAAGCTGACCATGCTCGGCGAGCATTTCATCTTTTGAAAAATGCGCAACCTGGATTTGTTCCGCGATATCCATGATCGTATCCGTATCCAGAACCTGTAATATTTTTACCTGGGACAGGTGGAGTGCTATTTCATCGGTATTAATTTTCATACTTAGACCTGGACTAAGCTTAGTATAAAAATTAAGGCTTGCTCGTTACGCGAGTTGACTGGCCTTGAGGTTTTTCGCGGCACTGGTAAATCCACCGTCGTTGCCATCGACGAAGTGGATGTGTTCACCCTTTTCAAGGTTGAATACCAGACAGGTCATAAGCGCGGAGTCGGCACGATGCAGTCCATATACCAGTTCGCCACGCCCAGCGTACACGGCCAGCATTTTTTCGATTTCGTCAGCCTGGGCCACCGTGCAATCGAGTAATATCCGTAGCGTATCGTCAAATCGCCGATAGTCGGTGTTGCCGCGCAATTCAACACGGTATTGCCTGCCCCGGTAACCGCCGACTGTCAAATCGAAGCGATCCAGTAGCCACTGGAACAGGCTGTATAGATACAGTCGCAAAGCCCAGAAAATACGACTTCGCCCACCAACCGTGGCGTCGATCTCGGACCCCAAACCGCGCGGTGGCCAGCGAAACCTCATGTTATTGTCGCAAATCGGTTTGCCTTCATTGGTCGCTTCGGCGGAAATTTCGCCGATCGCATCGATTAACCTGCCGTAGAGTCTGGCTTTAGCACCCTCGTTGTCGGCGATGGCCTGCATCAGGATGCTCAGCATCACACCGTTTTCTGAGGCCAGTGGTTCCCATCGGCATGACAGCCCACTCAGGTCAGGCGGTTCATCATCATGGGTGTCTGTTATCAAATAGTCTGAATTGGACTTGATCCAGCGCTCTGCCAGTTCGATTCCACCACCAGAGAAGGTCGCGAGCACATTGCTCGGACTGATTTGATACTTGGCAACCATCACCTTGTGCCTGTCACTAGCATTGATACGTGCGACCGGCACCAAACCCACGCGTAACGATAAATTAAATTTTGCTTCTGCCAGATGCCGGACACCCAACAGCGTTTTTTTGCAGGCATCCACTCGATGCGGTGGCGTTAGCAAGGTGGCGCCGTCGCCGCCAAACACATAAGGGATTTCGCCTTGCGCACTAATGTTGAGTACCGCGTTAATACAGGCTGCACCAATCATATTTACCTCCTTGTAACGGCCTTGCGCGATCGCTCGCGTGGAACCCTGTATATCAGCGATAACGACAAACCAGTCGTCGGGTGCGATTTTATAGTTTTCGATATTCGCCACCTCAGAGAAATTGTCGAATGACTGGATCTCAGCATAGAATTGCGCAGTAGGGGACAGTACCGGCGTATTTGTTTTTAACTTGATTCTGGAACTCCATGGCTTTTATTAACCCGGCGACAATGTATATCGCATTCAGGGCTTCAAGAAGGCGTCAGATC
>JBGMRM010000197.1:0-4665 GCA_048061415.1 Gammaproteobacteria bacterium
GCAATCGAACCGGTACCGGTGGTTTACGTCAACCGGGAAGATCTGCAGGTAATTGGTGTCGAGGCTGGCGGTGAAATCATCGCCAGATCACGTCGTGGTGAATTACGCGCCTTCGCACGCCCCGATCCGGCGCTTAAACGGGGAGAAGTTTTCATTCCCTTCTGCTACCACGAAGCGGCAGCCAATCTGCTCACCAACGAAGCGCTCGATCCAGTCGGAAAGATTCCCGAATTCAAGTTTTGTGCAGTAAAACTCGAAGCAGCCTAGTCGAAATCGTAAACCGTCGCTATCGCCTGGCGTTTATGTTCGGTGCGGCGATAGATATCGATGATTCGGGCGGTTATTTCCGGGGGGAGCGTGTTACCTTCGAGGAAATCGTCGATTTGATCGTAGCTGAGCCCCAGTGCCTGTTCGTCGGGTTTTGCGGGGTCCAGGGTTTCGAGGTCAGCAGTGGGCGCTTTGGTAATGAGTTGCCGGGGGGCGCCCAGGTTGTTCCCGAGCATTCGTACCTGGCGTTTGTTGAGACCGAACAGGGGCGCCAGGTCGCAGGCGCCATCGCCATATTTGGTGTAAAAGCCGGTGACGTTTTCGGCAGAATGGTCGGTGCCGATCACCAGACCACGTAGCAGACCCGCAATTTCGTACTGGGCGATCATGCGCATGCGTGCCTTCACGTTGCCTTTGGCGTAATCGAGCACCGATTCACTGTGCTTGTGTAAACTCTGTCGCTCGAGTGCCTCCAGGGTCGACTGGTGAATCGCGTCGGTTCCGGGCTGTACATTCACGCTAACACTGGTACTGGGTTTGATGAATTCTAGCGCGCTTTGCGCGTCAGCCTCATCGGCCTGGGTCGCATAAGGCAGGCGCACGGCGATAAATCGGTAATGGCCGCCTTCGCCGTTCAATTCATCCACGGCCAGTTGCGCGAGACGCCCGCAGGTACTCGAGTCGATTCCCCCGCTGATTCCGAGTACGAGATGACCAAATCCCGAAGCTTTCAGGGTTTTCCTGATGAAGTCCACGCGCCGCCTGATTTCGAAATCAACATCGATCTCAGGCAGCACTTTCATCTCGGCGACGATTGTTTCCTGGTCCTTATTCATTTTATTTAAGCCACTAAATGGGCGCCGGAAATCTGCGATAAACCGTGTAGATATCGCCCAGCACTTCGTCGCTGAGTTCGAGCTCGCAGGAAGCGATGTTGATCGCCAGTTGTTCGAGGCTGGTGGCGCCGACTATAGTCGAGGCTACGAAAGGTCGCTGGTGGCAAAACGCAAGCGCCATTTGAGCGGGATCGAGCTCGTGTTTTAGCGCTACCTCGATATAGGCGTCGATCGCCTCGTTGGCCTGTTCGTTGACCCGCCCGTATAGAGTCGAATTGATGGTAATGCGTGATCCGGCCGGCTTTTTGCCGCCCTGATATTTTCCACTGAGCATACCGCAGGAAAGCGGCGAATAAGACAGCAAGCTTACCTGCTCGTTGTGCGATAGTTCAGCCAGATCCAGATCGTGCGAGCGATATATCAGGTTGTATTCATTCTGTATCGATACCACGCGCGGCAAATCGTTGGCATCGGCGATTTGCAAAAACTGGGCAGTACCCCAGCAACTCTCGTTGGACAGGCCGATATGGCGAATCTTGCCCTGGTCGATGAGTTCCTTGAGAGCCACCAGCGTTTCCAGAATATGAGCCCTGGTTTCTTCCCGGTTCTGAGAGGTAGGATCGTATCGCCAGGCCTTACGGAAATGGTAAGACCCACGGTTGGGCCAATGCAACTGGTACAGATCGATATACTCTGTCTGTAGTCGGTGCAGGCTACCCTCGATGCTGATGCGTATTTTATGCGGCGATATCAGTGCCCCATCCTGCACCCATTTCAATCCCTCACCGGTAATCTTGGTGGCGAGGAAGACCTGCTCGCGCTTTCCCGAAGACTTGAACCAGCTACCGATAATTTCCTCGGTGCGTCCCTGGGTTTTTGCCGATATCGGGTTTGCCGGATACATTTCTGCGGTATCGATAAAATTCACGCCATGCTCTAGCGCATAGTCGATCTGCTGATGGCTTTCGGATTCGCTGTTTTGCGCACCCCAGTTCATGCTACCGAGACAGATTTCGCTCACTTCGACGCCGCTATTACCGAGCTGGTTATATTTCATTTAAGGAGTTTCCTGATCTGTTATTCGTCAGCCAGGGCAGACAGGTCCTGTGCAGCCTTGCGCAAACGAGGGATATGCTGCTGCGCATCCTCGAGCGTTAACCTGAAAGTAGGGGCCTGAAACGCAAGCGAACTATAAAAACGGCCCTGATTATCGGTGATAGGTACCGCAATGGCGATATTGCATGTTTCGCCGATGTCTTCTGAAAGCGATTGCAGGATAGCGTGGCGTTCGGTACGAAACTGGGAATGTGCGAGCACGCCCACCGCCATATCGTGCAGCTTTTTACCCGGCATATAACTCCTGCCGTTAATTTTCTTGAGTAGATAACCCCTTGATTCGAGTGCCGCGCAAAGACGGTGCGCGGTTGCTTTGGGCAGGTTCAGGACCTGATTGATTTCAGTTGAGCTGATCGGTTTATCTGAACTGGCGATGGTGTCGAGAATATCGAGTACTCGATCGATCGTGGAGCCACGTTTGCGTTTCATCGCGTGGTCCTGGAGCTAGCAATACTCAGCGCTAAGTCTTTCATTAATTTACCCTGCTGCCCTCACCTGTATTTACTGGACTATAAAATACTACTTCGATAATGAAATAATTAATCTCGTTTTATGGGTTAATGTTATATTTTGTGCGGCCATTTGTCGATGTAACTGGGTGTGAAAGGCCACCGCGCAAACCAGCATCGCCTCGGTGCGTTCCGGCGGCATCATCGTCCACATCGGCTTAATGGACAATGAAGGCGAGATGGATGTGCGTGCGATAACCCTGCGCGAAATTACCTTCATCGGCGCCTACACCTATACCCCGGTCGATCTGCGGATCGCGTTGCAAAAACTCTACAGTGGTGCGCTCGGGAACCTGGACTGGATAGAGCGGCGACCTTTGGCGCAGGGTGCCGAAGCATTCATTGAATTGAGTAATGGTCTTTGTGAGGCGCCTAAAGTGGTATTTAATACCCGTTACTAATTGGAGGTTTCTAATTAGAATCGAGGCAGACCTGAGTTTGGCGTAAAAAAACAGGGGCGGTAGCAATACTACTAGCCCCTGGCGGTGCATCTATATGGCTAACTGAATCTTAGTCGTCATCGTCGTCATCATCGTCATCGTCGTCATCATCGTCATCGTCGTCGTCAAACAGATCAACTGCTACTTCGCCCAGGGCCGAATGGATGGTGGCGGTCGGATGGATGCCATCCCAAAAAAGATACTCATCTGGGTTTTCGCACTCAGCATTGATTTCGACTAAGAACATCAGGCACGGAGTATCGGTTTCTGTGATGCCGAAGTCCTCGGGTGTAGCTACCACGGCATTGGTGAAACCAAAGATATCGAGTCTGGTAATTGAAATTCCGGTTAAATTTTCGAGGTCTACTAAACCAAATTCAAGTCCCTGGTTATAACTAAACACAAAGAATTCAGCCACAGTTTCGGCACCCGCAAGTTTCACCGCTGGAGCGAAGGCGAGATTAGGGACATTAGCGACCAGGAAATTCTGGGCGCCTTGCTGATAGAGTAAATTGATATTCTGGATGGTGGTTTCTACTGCGGCCTGCAGGACGTCCGTTGCAGCTCCAAATTGGCCCGTCGTGAGGAGTACCCCAAGTGCGTCACGTACATCGTTACCTCCAAATTGAACCACGTATAATGCGTTACTGTCGGCGCTGCCGTAATCACCCAGAAACATGGCTATCTGGGTGGAAGCATCAGGTACCAAACTTCCGCTATTAATACGCGCTCGCGCACCCCCAAAGGCGTAATTGCCGTATTTGCCGGGCTTATCCAGCGCTGCCTTACCACCTTTCTTAAGATCCATGCTCCGAGCGAACTGCTGCGCCCAGGTCTTGCCGTTGGTAAACTGGTGTCCTTTGATGGAATATGGAGCCGACGGAATCAGCGCGTAGGGTGCTTTGGATGTTTCGCCGGTCAGCGCATAAATATTGCCCGGATCTGACAGGCTGTCTCCAAATATAAATATTCGATTGAAGCTGACGTCGGCATTGGCAATACCCGGTACACTAAGTACCAGGATAGTCAGGTAAACTAATGCGAGGTTGCGTAAATTAAATTTATCCTTCATGTTATTTCTCCATTTCACTGTGTTGTGGTGAGTGGCGAGCCTTGCAATGAGGCTGAATAATTGCAAGGATTATATCTAAAGTTTCATATCGGGTCACCGGAAGACTAATATTATTATACTTTTGGCTGTTTTTGGGGGTATTCACCTTGCCGCAGGTACACGCACTATTTATTAATCTTAAAAATGAGTTGAAAGCCAAAGGGCTGACCTATAAAGATGTCGCTGACGAACTAGATTTAACGGAGGCGTCGGTAAAACGCCTGTTTTCAACCGAAGATATTTCGCTTAGACGACTGGATTCCATTTGCGAATTGCTGCGTATCGACCTTGCGGATCTGACCAGGACTAACGAATCGGATTCGAGGACCATAAAGGTGATGACAGAAGCACAGGAACAGGAGATCGTCTCTGACGAGCGTATGTTG
>JBGMRM010000198.1:0-4660 GCA_048061415.1 Gammaproteobacteria bacterium
AACACTGGTGGGATGCTTCGCACATGCACGGCGAAAGTTTATCGAAGTGCAACGGGCCCAGGTCAAGGGCAAGACCGGTAAAGCGGACTGGGCCATCAGCTATATCCGCAAGCTATATCGAATAGAAAGCGAAATCAAAGATGAAGTCCCGACAAAAAAACAGGCCCTGCGCCAGGTTCATGCGAAGCCTCTATTAGATCAGTTTAAAGTCTGGCTAGATAAGTCAGCGCTTCAGGTCCCGCCCAAATCGGCGGTGGGCAAGGCGATTGCCTACAGTCTGGGGCAATGGTCGAAACTTGAACGATACATCGAAGACGGCAATCTCCAAATCGACAACAACCGGGCAGAGCGTGCGATCAAGCCCTTCGTGATCGGCCGCAAAAACTGGTTGTTCGCCAACACGGCCAATGGTGCACAAGCCAGCGCCATGCTGTACAGCCTCATTGAAACTGCAAAGGCGAATGGGTTAACACCATTTGATTATCTGCACCATCTACTTGAAGAGCTACCCACGAAATCACAAGGCATCGAGCGACTGCTGCCCTGGAATGTTAACCTACCAAAGAATATCAAGCGTTAACATGTGGGGTTGGCCGGACGCTTACGTTTTGTGCCTAAGATTTACTCAATTTATCGACTTTACAGATATTTGGCTATAAATATATTGCCAATAACAATAAAATAGGCTATATTTATATGGCCATGAATTCTTATTTCAGCTATATAAATATAGCCTTTTGGTTATGAAAAACTTAATCCGCCAGCAATATCAACATAAATTTGACGAGAATTTGATGACCAAAAATATTCGTCGGCCCAAAGAGGGATGGATCAGAACGCTGCGCAAGGCACTTGGCATGAGTAGTCCTCAGCTTGCCCGGATATTGGGATTGGGTAAAGCCCAGGTGTCACAGATGGAGCGCATTGAAATCGACGACCGAATAACTTTGAAACAATTGCGAAGGGTCGCAGAAGAACTAAATTGCGAATTAGTATATGCCCTTGTGCCTCGGGCTTCGATTAGAGAGATGATTCGCGAACGAGCCGATTTTAAGGCAAAGAAAATTATTGAAGCTGCAAATCAACATATGATTCTCGAATCTCAACAGCTCGATGAAAGCTCGTTAAACGAACAGCTCAATCTGGAGACTAATCGCCTGATTCAAGACATGCCCAGAGATTTGTGGGAAGAGTAGGGGAGTACGATGGAACTAGATCATCCCGACGGAGCGACACCATTAGACCCCGATGAAATTGAAGGGCTCAGATTCAAGCATGTCGAAACTCGTGGCGAGCTCAACCAGCTTGAACAGCAGAATATCCAGATTGGATTGAAATGGCTCGAACGACGGAAATCGATTCCAGAAATTCTATCTATATTTTTGGTAAATGACGTTATTTTTAGGGTGTCACTCAGGGGTCACCCCGGTGAGAGAAATAACTATCAAATTACCTCCTCGCATGTTTTAAGTATTCCATTGGCAGGCTTATTAATCTTTTCATAATCCTGTATCTCGCCATGGTCCCAGCTGCAGTGAACTGATCCCGAGTTCATTACAAATGCCTTTGTTCGTGATTCCATCTTTGCTGGCGCGCTTCAGCGATTCCCGTTTGAACTCCGCGCTGTACCGCTTGTATCCTCTTCTCCTGCCCATTGCTCATCTCCTGACTCATATTCTAAGTCATTTAAGGTGGTCCACTAAACCGGGGCAGCCCTATAAGCAGACACTGGTGGAATAGTCGGGGTCAATCTTAGGTGAGGTTTCAAATTGCCGGTGAATCAGCCACGGAATACGATCGCGCGAAGCTACATAACGAACAAGCACCGCTACCAGGGTAGCAGATACCCTGGGAAAATCTTCAGCTCAAACACATACACGAACATGTAGATCTCATAGCCGATCAACAGAATATATCCGGCGCAAAAGACCTGCAGCAGGTGCTCTACGCTAAAGGACCCGATAAACTTTCGTCGCGCTGCGGTAACCAGCATTACCACGGAAAGCGCTGTGATACCAATTTTGAAGGCCACAAAACTGTCCACACCCAGTTCCAACATCGATGCCATGACGGTATTTGCTTCACTCGCGCCAGCATTGAGTAAATTCAGAGTGAATAGCGCATCGGTGCTACTGAGCAGCAAAATGCCCAATGCGAGATACAGAATGCGTGGCTCGTGCCAGTCAAATAAAAAATGATGTTCGTCGGCTTCCCGCCGGCTAAATCGGCGTCGAGGACGGAAGTTGCCGTATACGAAAGCCCACCAAACACCACCACGTCGATTTATGTCGTGGCGTCTTTCTGCAGGCACCCCAGTTGCCGGTCCCTTATTGCCGGTCAATTGCTCCAGCACAAGGTCTGCAAACTGATCTGGATCAACCTTATTCGAATTAACGGCTTCGAATCGACTCGAACGGGAATTCTGCACCATGGGAACCTTAGTTTTAGTTTTTTAGTATTATCCGGATATTGTACGCGTACGGTCAACCGAAAAATTTGAACCAGTTGGCAATTTACTCAAAGAAGCTTGGAATCATAAATCAAAGACCTGACCCCCTTATCCCTTTTTTGTTTCTTGAATTGACCTGGACTAGAATGCGTTCAGTCCAGGTTTGTCCCAATAGCCTGTATACCATTAAATTGATCAAGATCAAGGAATTAACCCCGAGGCGGGCCGATAATAATCGCCTTTATGGGGACCGCTTCTACCTATGACAATAATCCAGTTCATAGCAGGCGCCTGAGAGCCCGGAAAAAGCAGCAGAGGTTCCTTAGATAGAAAATCTCAAGTCGGCAGGCAGTGAGCGCTAAATGGTGTGTGCCAGATCAGTCAATTATTGAGGATTCGACATCGTGAAGCCAAGCAGGGCCAGAAGAAACTCACGCCAGGCCAGATTGCAAAATGCCAGGGAATTGCCAAAAAACAAAGCGCCTGAAATCGCAAAAAAAAGTTTCAGGCCGATATTTGGTTTTTATCCCGATAATCATATCGACGAACTGCGCGAACGTACGCTCCTTCTCCTGGAGGACCACGGTGTTGCCATTGAACACGAAAAAGCCAGAGCGCTTCTGAGCGCAGCCGGTGCGGTCCAGACGAGTGACGGTAAATACTTCAAGCTGCCCCGGGGACTGGTTGAAGAGGCGCTGGCGGCAACCCCCAGGGTCGTCAGCCTGTACGCTAGGGATCAGGACTGGGATCTGGAACTGCCGCGTGCCGACGGTACTTTTATTATGCGCACCGGCACCGGTGCTCATGGGTTCATAGATGCCAATACCGGTGATTACCGGAATATGCGACTCGATGATGTCGATATCATCGCGCGACTCGGCAATCATCTGGACCAGGTTGGTTTCATGGGGCACCCTTTCGTTAATGATGTGCCAGCGTTGTCCGCTGATATCCATGGCTTCGGGCGGCTCATTACTCAAACCCGTGAACATGCCTGGATGCAACCTTACGATTACAAAAATGTTGAATACCTCATGCGTATTGCCGCGGCTGCCGCGGGTGGTGAGCAGTCATTACGGGAGCGGCCCATCGCAAGCTGTATTGCTACGGCGTTCACGCCGCTGGCATTCACACCCATGGACGTAGAGGTAATCCAGCAGTCGGTGCGCTACGGCTTGCCGATTCACGCATGCAGTCTACCCAGCGCGGCCGGAACCGCGCCGATTACCATGCCAGGAGTCGCTATTTTAGCGGCGGTAGAGATCCTTGCCATAGTGGTGCTGGCTCACGTGTTCGGATCCGGCGTGCCGGTAATCGCCACTCCCCTTGTGTTCTCCCTGGATGTACGTACCGGACGCTGCCTGCAATCCAGTGTCGAGGTGCTGCAAGGCACCAGCATTTCGGTACAGTTGATGAAGTACGGATTTGGACTGGTGACGCATACCTACGGAGCGGGGTCGGATACGCCGGCGCCGGGTGCGCAGGCGCAGGCCGAGGTTGCGTTACGGGCACAGTTGGTGTCCCTGTCCGGGGCGGATATTCTCGGAGGCGTGGGTCAACTGGAGTGCGCTACGGTGTTCAGTCCGATCCAGGCGATTCTAGACAATGAAATTGGAGGCATGTTGAACAGGTATCTGCAGGCTTCCCCAGTGGATAACGAGAGTACCGCATGGGAATTGCTTATGGGTATCGAGGCAGGTGGGAATTTCCTGGCGGAAGAACATACCGTCAGGCACTGTCGAGGCATGTTCATGCCTAAGGTATTCCAGCGTGAGGATCGGGATAATTATGAAGCTAATAACCGCCGCGATGTAATTGACAGCGCTCTGGAGACGTATCATGAAATCATAGATCGCCCGTTAACAGACTCGGTGATGGATGTGGATCGGGTTCGGGAAATCGAACAAATTGTACGAGCCGCGGATGCGGATTTATTATGATTTGGGGCCAGGTACTATCCCGATGGGAGCCTGTTCAAAAACCCCAAAGGCATGAAACTGGCGGGCCGAGTCGCCAAAGGGAAAAAGAAGGCCTGCATAGCCTGTCACGTCCTGGCTCCGGGCGGGGACTATATATATACTCAAAATCGCTACAGTGAATAGAATGATCGGGTCAAATCCCCGTCAGAGAACTCTGGTCGGATTTGACAGTCAATCTAGTTAAGCGATTCAACTTAATACTGCGTATAGCCCGGATGTAACGAATGAGAAC
>JBGMRM010000199.1:0-4658 GCA_048061415.1 Gammaproteobacteria bacterium
CACCACGGCAGGGTCATAATTGAAAATACGCTCCCTCCATTCGATCGAGTATTGCAACACGGCATCTGGGGTATCGAATTCGATATTCGCTGGACCGAAGACTTGCAGCCGGTCATCATCCACGACCCCGACTGCAAGCGCGTGTTCGGCGAGCGCTTAACCATCGGTCAAATGTCGTTGTCCGAACTGCAATCGCGAGTTCCGCAAATCCCGACGCTGGCGCAGATAATTGAAAGGTACGGAGGGAAGACGCACCTGATGGCCGAAATAAAAGAAGAGTATTTTCCCAATCCACGGCGTCAGCGAGATAGCCTGCGGGAATTGTTTTCAGCGCTAACACCGGCGAGGGATTTTCATATCCTCGCATTGAACCCCGATGTTTTCAGACTGGTTGATTTTGTTCCTAAAAGCGCCTTGCTACCGGTCGCCGAATACAATATCAGGGAATTGAGTGATCTGGCGCTGCGCGAAAACTACGCTGGAATCTGTGGGCAATACCTATTGCTTTACAAAAAACTGGTTCAAAAACACAGGGAAGTCGAGCAGAAAATTGGCACTGGGTTCGTGCGCTCGCGTCATTGCTTTTACCGGGAGTTAAAGCGAGGGGTAAGCTGGGTGTTTACCGATCATGCTGTGAAATTGCATAACTACCAGCAAACATTGTTGAAGCGTCAAGATTCCTGAGTGCGGATACCGGGTACTCTGCATACCCGGCCAGAAATACTCTACAGGCCGGGCTTTTTACTGTGGAATCGTCCGGTTAAAAGGGTCAGGGTCCGAATCGGTCACATGCCCCTGTCCATTTTTTGCCGAGGAATTTGAATCCCTGGCTGATTCCGATTTAACAACCGCCGCGGCGGATTTTGCAATTTTTTCCAGCTCGTGGGGGGGCATTCGAATCGTTTCCGAAAATGGATCCGTTTCAGGATCAGGCTTGTCTTCCAGTTCGGGTTTCGCTTCGGGTGCCGATGTCTTAGGCAATATTTTTCCGAGTTCACCTGCCGGTAACCGAAGCGTTTGAGAGAACGGGTCGGGATCATCCGCAGGTTTCTTGTCCAATTGAGGTTCGGATTTCGCTTCCCCTTTTGGCACTGAGGCGGTCATTTTTTCCTGCTCGCTCGCGGGTATCCGCACAGTATCTTCGAGGGAGACCGACCCTGGCAGTGGTGTTGCATCCAGATCGATTTCGGTCACCGATTCAGGCCCTATAATTTCCGGTTCGATAAACTCGGGATTAGCCAGCTCCGGTTCGATCATTTCAGGCTCGTCGTTCGCCTGTGCATTGTTAACCGCTTCCGGATCGGCTGATGGACTGGTTCCCATGGCTGGGTCCCGAACGGGTAGCTTGACAGTCGTCGGTTCGATTTCTACCGATGGTTTAAATGTGGGTGTGGTTTTTAATTTGGTAAAATCCAGTTCTGATTTTTCTTCTACCGGGGCTGAAACCGGTTCTTTCTCTACCGGGGCCGGTTCGGCTATTTTTGCTACCGGGGCCGAGACTGGTTCTTTCTCTACCGGGGCCGGTTCGGCAATTTTTGCTGCCGGGGTCGAAACCGGTTCATTCTCTACTGGGGTCGGTTCGGTAATTATTGCCTCTGGTTTCGAAACGGTCTTGTCTTCTACCGGATCCGAAATGCCTATCGCTTCTGCCAAAGGAGGAAGTGTTTTCTCTTCAGCTGGTACTGATACAGGTGCCTGTTTCACAGGAGGCGCAACATCTTTTTTTACAGTCGGTTTCCTGGTTGTAGCGGTCCCACCTGGATTGACGACAATACCGCAGCTGGAGGTGATTGCCGGTGGATCTATATCATTGATGTAGGCATCGAGATTCATGTTCATGCCAGAACTGTCGTTGGTACCCCGCAGTCTTCGATTAAGCGCGTTCATTAACTGCAATATGACCAGGCGTATCGGAGCACTGTCGTTTCCCAGTCCAAGCAGCACATTCTTCTTCATCGAAAAAGGCGCCGCGTTTCGCCAGGCAAAACAACCCTGCGTAGCTATGACCGCTGGGAAAGATTTCATTTCATAGTTGAGTCCTTTTTTACGCCGGTAATCTATCCATAAATCGATATTCTCCTTGAGTTGTTTCAGGCTGGTTTGATAGCCGCTAAAAGCATAAACGAAAGAAGGGGGTCGTCCGATCAGTTTAAACCTGGCGGTAGTGAGCGGAACCTGGTGCACATATTCACTGTTTTCATTTAATTTCAGTTTATTTCTTAAGGCAAGCTTACGCAGAGCGACCGGATTAACCGCTGGTTCGAGTTCGGCCATTGAGGCGCAGCTATCCAGCGCCTCGAAAAATGTTTTTCGTATTACTTTTGTTTTTACTTCAAAGGTTGCCAGTACACTTTCGTACAGAAATACATTGGCATTGCCGGGTAGATTGAGCTGCGGAAAATCGCGGCGGTAGATAACGATATCCAGTTCGCCGGAACTGTTACCCAATGAATCGATCACCCGTCCGGAGCCGACTGCAAAACTGCCAGGCAGAAACTGATCGAGTACCACGCGGATGAACGTTGCCCTGGCGGCATCCTCGTAAATATCATGTTTTGCCTGTAAACCGAGTAACTCGGTTTCCGATTTCAGACACTTCGAAATAAATTGTGTCCACTCGTCTATTCTGTTCATGATGCTAACCCGCTTGAGAGTAGACAACCGGTTTTGCCGACTCTGGGAAATCTGATTTTGGTATCCATCATCATTTCTCCTGTTTACTGCTGATACGATTCAGCGCTATATCAGGTTAAATATAGTACACAATACCAAAGTCTACACCATTCATTACCCTCTAGTCTAAAAAGAGATATGGTTAGAATTCGCTCGTTAATCAGAGGTTTACGGCATTTAGTGCATATTATGCATTAAATTCGCAGGCATCTCGACGAAAGTTGCCTGGCGAGGTCCGGTATTTTCCCTGCATAACGATGCGTTATCATAGGCGGAGAAATTTTTTAAGCTGGGGGTAAAGTGCGGCTAATCGATCCTGCTACGACTGATTTTGATCTTATTCACGCTGAGTTTCGCTGGTCGATTCCGCAACGTTTGAATATTGCCCATCAGGTTTGCGAGCGCCACCAGTCCCAACCGGATCGAGTGGCCATATATTACGAAAACGCCGCCGGGGTAACGGCGCGCTATAGCTTCGCCCAGTTAAAAACCTGGTCGGATCGGTTTGCTAACTCGCTCAGGGCGCTCGGCGTAGTGCAGGGCGATCGCGTCGCGATAGTGCTATCGCAGCGTATCGAGACTGTCATTGCGCATCTCGCGATTTACAAGCTGGGCGCCGTGGCCTTGCCTCTGGCGGTATTGTTTGGGCCCGAAGCGCTCGAATATCGCCTGCGCGATAGCGCGGCGCGTGTCGTGATAACCGATGCGAGTAGATACGATACATTACATGAACTGATGCTCGAGTTGCCCGGCCTGCGGGAATTGATCGGATGCCACATTGGAGAAAAATCCAGCGAATTCTGGCAACTGCTGGAGAAGTCTTCCGATCGCCTGCAAATTGTCGATACCAGCGCCGATGATCCTGCCTGCCTGATCTATACCTCGGGTACCACGGGGCCGCCAAAGGGGGCGCTCGTAGCGCACCGGGCTGTGCTCGGCACCTTCACCGGATTTGAAATGTCGCAAAATTTTTTCCCCAAACCAGGCGACCTGTTCTGGACCCCGGCGGACTGGGCCTGGACAGGCGGATTGTGGGATGCCCTGTTACCGAGCCTCAACTACGGTATGCCCGTGCTCGCGTACGAGGGTGGCGGTTTCGACCCCGAACGTGTGAGCGAGCTGATGGGGAAATATGCGGTTACCAACGCATTCATCCCACCCACAGCCTTAAAAATGCTGCGTTCGATACCGAATATCGGTTCGCGTTATAAAATTAAGCTACGCGCCGTGATGAGCGCCGGTGAGCAGGTTGGCGCAGAATTGATTCACTGGGGTCGTGAGGCGCTGGGAATAACCATCAACGAAATGTGGGGTCAGACTGAATTTAACTACCTGGTCGGGAATTGTTCGGCCATTATGGACCCGAAGCCGGGGTCGATGGGTAAACCCTATCCGGGCCATCGGGTGGATGTGATCGATGACGAGGGTCAGCCGGTAGCCACAGGCGAGCAGGGTGAACTGGCCGCGTGGGGTGACGACCCGGTGCGCTTTATCGGCTACTGGAATAACGAGGAGGCTACCCGGGCCAAATTCAGCGGCAACTGGTTTCGTACCGGCGATGTCGGTTACCGCGACGAGGATGGGTTTCTCTGGTTCGTCGGCCGCAAGGACGATGTGATCTCGAGTGCCGGGTACCGCATCGGGCCGGGTGAAATAGAAGATTCCCTGCTGAAACATCCGGCCGTGACGCAAGCCGCGGTGATCGGAAAGCCCGACGAATTACGTGGTCAAATCGTCAAGGCCTACATCGTGTTAAGCGCGGGCTACGAACCGGATGAAAACCTGGCGAAAGAAATTCAGCAGGCGGTACGTGAGAGACTCTCCGCGCACGAGTATCCGCGCGAGGTCGAATTTACCCGCGAGCTGCCGATGACCACCACCGGAAAGGTACGACGCATCGAATTACGCGAGCGCGAAGGGAATAAGTAATCCCCCATCGTCATCCCGGACTGCGGGGTCCCTTTAACCCGGCGGGTTCAGCAGGT
>JBGMRM010000200.1:0-3466 GCA_048061415.1 Gammaproteobacteria bacterium
CGGCTATTAACCCGCCGTTCGACATCGGTCATTTCGAGCATGGTGTCTTCGATTTCATCGACTTCCCCGGTTTTTGCCAGCCATTCTTCATTGACGAATACATGGCAGGTAGCACAGGACAGGCAACCGCCGCATTCGCCTTCTATGTGGGGAACATTATTTGCGGTCGCCGCTTCCATCAGGTTCAGGCCGTCTTCGACATCGGCGGTAATTTCATTTCCGTCTTCGGTTTTCCAGGTGATATTTGCCATCGGGTCTTACAATTAAGATTGCTTTAACTAGAAATCGCGTAATGTATCGCTTTTGCGCGGCAATGTCTTTTCAAATGCGACCTGTTTTTTCATGAATTGGTCACGATAAATACCTTCGCGCTGGTACTGGCAGTATCTTTGATCAGTTCCCACAGGCATTGTACATGCTCGCGATCGCTGGCTTCGACGCCGATCGATACGCGCACCAGCCAGCGGCCATCGATCTTAGCCGGGCTCATGAAGGCCTTTCCAGACTGGTTGATCTCCTCGACCCAGGCGAGCGTGTGTTGATTAAGTGCTTCACCGTCGAGGCCATCTGGTTCGTGGCGTATGCACACGGTTTGCAGTTTTACCGGGCCTAACACTCGCCAGTCGGGGGATTTTTCAACTTCGGCGGCAAACCAGCGCGCGTTGTCGAGATCGCGGCGCAGGCGATTGCGAATCGCATCGGGACCGTCGAGTCGCAGGTGAAACCAGAGTTTCAGGGCGCGGAATCGTCGGCCGAGCGGGATACCCCAGTCGCGATACTGGGTTACCTGCTGGTCGACGCTGGAGCGTAAATAGCTCGGGTTGGTCGACATTACGCGGATCAGATGCTCGGGATCCCTGACGTAAAACAGCGCGCAATCGAGGATCGTACCCATCCACTTATGCGGGTTCCAGGAAATCGAATCGGCCGCCTCGACCCCTTCCCATAAATGACGACACTCGGGCAGCAACATGGCGCTACCCGCCATCGCCGCGTCCACGTGCAGCCAGATCCTGTGCTGGTTGGTGATTTCGGCAATTCGGGCCACCGGGTCGAACGCGGTAACCCCGGTTGATCCGGCCGAGGCGACTACCGCGGCGGGCTGGTAACCGGCGGCGATATCCTGTTCAATGCTGTCTTTCAGGGCATCGGGTAGCATCTCGCGTGAGGTGTTTTCGTGCTCAACCAGGCGCAGGTTTTGCTTGCCGAATCCTGCCAGCAAGGCCGCCTTGGTAACCGACGAATGCGCTTCTTCGGTGGTGTACACGACCAGGGGTCTGGCTACAGACTGCAACCCGCCCGTATTTTGCGAATAGTTGCTCGCCTGTTCGCGTGCCAGCAAAAGAGCGGTCAGACAGGCGGTCGAGGCGGTATCGTGAATCGTGCCTTCCCACTGCTCGGACAGACCGGTCAACTGGCGCATCCAGTCGCATACTACCTGCTCGACTTCGGTTAATGCCGGGCAACTCTCCCAGGAGATACCGAGGGTACCCAGCCCGGAACTGGCGATGTCGCCGAGCACCGAAGCGAGCGACGCGTTGGAGGGAAACCAGCCGAAATGCATCGGATGTTGCACCTGGGTGATACCCGGCAGCACGACATTTTCCAGATCCCGAAGTAATTGATCTATGGTTTCGGGTACTTCGGGCGGCTTCCCGGGCAGCCGGTTTTTGATTTCTCCGGGACTGATTTGCGCACGCACCGGCATTTGATCGACACTGGCTCGATAGTCGGCGATCCAGTCGATCAGGCGGTGCCCGGCGTCACGAAATTCTTCGGGGGTCATGCGTTTGCCTCCAGCGTACTCGGTGTTATTCGGCATTCGTCAAGCGAAAGCGGTTGACCTGATTGTACCGGTTCTTGCACACTTTCAGGGTTTCAAAATGTGAAATGGGCCGGGCCGATGTTTCAGGCAATTAAAATAGCAATACTCGATGCCGTGCCGAGGGTTTACTGGAGTGACGACGAAGGCATCACCGATGCGCAAAAATTTGTCGATTTGTTAGCGCCGGAAAACCCGGCGGCTCAAATCGACACCTTTTTTGTCTCCGAAAACAATTTCCCGGATTCGCTAAACGACTACGATGCTTACCTGCTGACCGGCAGTCCCGTTAGCGCGAATGATGATTTGGACTGGATTCATCGCCTTTCAAACCTGGTGCTGGAAGCCAATCGATGCGACAAACGCATCGTTGCTTCCTGTTTCGGGCATCAACTGGTCGCGAAGGCCTTTGGCGGCGAAGTCAGCCGGAACGAGCAGGGATGGGCGATTGGCAACTACGCGCTGGAGATTACCCGGCAGTATGACTGGATGGAGCCGGTAGCGGTGCGTACCGGGCTTTATCATTTTAACCAGGAGCGGGTGACCAGGCTGCCCGAGAATGCACAGAGCTTTGCGCAAACCGAAGAGTACCCGGACTATGCCTATACGCTGGGCGACAATATCCTGAGCCTGCAGGGTCATCCCGAGCAACCCAGACGCGCGATGAATAACTTTCTTGCCGCAACGGTGGAAAAGTTGAGACCCGATGAAATTGAGAAAGCCCGGGCCTGTATCGACAATGGCGAGCCCGACTCGCATATCTGGGCGAAGTGGATGATGCGGTTTTTTGTTTCCTGAAGTCATTCATTTGCTAGAGGCGCCACCAGAGTCACGAACCCGGGTGCGATGTCGAGTCTCGATTAGATCTTGATAGCCTGGGCAATCTCGCGCGCGAGCCCCGGTCCCTGGTAAATCAGCCCACTGTAGATTTGAACCAGGCTGGCGCCGAGTTTCAGCCGTATTTGCGCCTCCCCGGGAGACATGATTCCACCTACCGAGATGATGGGAATTTCACCCTGCAGGGCCTGGTGAAAAGCGCTTAATACATTTCTCGATTTCTGACAAAGCGGTTCGCCACTGAGGCCACCGATTTCGGCCGCTAGTCTGTGATCCTTGACCAGGGAACGGTCCATCGTGGTATTGGTGGCGATCAACCCGTCGATCCGATGTTTGATCAATAGCTCGGCTATCGCCGGAATTGCCCCGTTGTCGAGATCGGGGGAGACTTTCAGCGCGATGGGCCGATCGAACTGGTGATGGTCCTGTAATGCTTTGCGGGTTTCGTCGATACCGTTTAAAAAAGAGTCCAGCGCTTTTTCGCTTTGCAGCTGGCGCAGCCCTGGCGTGTTAGGGGACGATACGTTGAGGCTGATATAATCGGCCGCGGCATAAACCTTTTTCAGTCCCGCGCGATAATCGTCCAGCGCTCTTTCTACCGGTGTAATCAGGTTCTTCCCGATGTTGATTCCCAGAACGTAGGGTCTCGGGCGATCGGGAATTCGGTTTAAAAGGTAATCCACGCCTTTATTGTTAAACCCCATGCGATTGATCATCGCCCGATGGCGGATTAGCCTGAACAGCCGGGGCGTGGGGTTTCCGGCCTGGGGTTCGGGTGTGACGCTGCCGAGTTCGATGAACCCGAAT
>JBGMRM010000200.1:3566-4647 GCA_048061415.1 Gammaproteobacteria bacterium
GGGGTTTCCGGCCTGGGGTTCGGGTGTGACGCTGCCGAGTTCGATGAACCCGAATCCCAGTCTGGCCAGTCCGGGCAGGTAATCCCCATTCTTGTCGAGCCCTGCAGCAAGCCCGACTGGATTGGGAAACCTGATCCCCATGACTTCGGTTGGATTATCGATCCGGGCATCCGGCACCAGCGCCGGCAGCTCATTTAATAGCGCCAGACACACTTCGTGCGCCAGCTCCGGGTCGACCGAAAAAAGAATGGGTTTAAGCAGGGAATATAGCATCAGCGATCGTCGATTATAGCCAGCAACTCAGGGTAATGGCCGAGATCGGCCAGCGTATCAATATCCCTGACGGTTTCAAGTATCGAAATTTGATAACCCAGCGATTGTGCATTATTCACGGTTTGATTTAAAACCTCGCTGCCGCCCCACTGGACGCGATCGAACAGCTGTGCGTCGATCGACCGGCAACCGATCAGCGGATAGCCGCCGTCGTAAGCGGGTAGTAGCACGATATCGTTGGTAGACAGGGCTTCGAAGGCCTGGTGCAAATGAACAGGGGTTAAATCCAGGCAATCGGCGCCTACCAGCACGATCCTGCCCGCTGCGAGCGTTTTTTCCCGCAGTTGTTCATAGATCGCGTGCCACATACGGGCCCCTAAATCGGGACCCCGTTGTAGCCTGTAGGTTTCGCCGTTAAATATCGGGTCCTGCGAATCTTCACTGAGCCATATCTGGTAGCCATATCCCGAATGCCTCACCAGATCCAGGGTGTGTCGAAGACAGTAGCGGTAGACCTGCATCGCTTTGTGCTCACCGATATCGGCGATCAAACGTGTTTTAACCCTGGCCGCGACCGGGGGTTTGGCAAATATTTGAACCAACGCCATGGTCTGGATTATCGATAGTGCCGGGGGTAGTAAATTCGGTGCAGGCGCTCGGGGTTAATTCCGACCCAATAGGCGAGCCTCAGTCCCCACATCAGCAGCACTGTTTTGATTATACCGTTTTGTTCCCAGCGGCGGCTGGAAGTGAGTATTGGCTTTTTGGCGATGACGGGTCTGGATTTGCGGCGCGCGAGTTTGGTAAT
>JBGMRM010000201.1:0-4632 GCA_048061415.1 Gammaproteobacteria bacterium
ATCTGACGCCTTCTTGAAGCCCTGAATGCGATATACATTGTCGCCGGGTTAATAGAATGAGGCGTTTTTAAAAATTGCTACAGCTGCTCTACCTGCTAAACCAGGAAAGCACTTTCGGAATCAATTTAATGGCTCAATATATTTTTACCATGAATGGCGTAGGCAAGGTTGTGCCGCCGCAATCGGAGATACTGAAAGATATTTCTCTCAATTTTTTTCCGGGTGCAAAAATCGGGGTACTCGGTTACAACGGTGCAGGTAAATCGACCCTGTTGCGCATAATGGCCGGTGTCGATAAGGAATATAGCGGCGAAGCACGGCCTCAACCCGGTATCAACATCGGCTATCTGGCGCAGGAGCCGGAGCTTGATAACGGACTCGATGTTCGCGGCAATGTCGAACTCGGTGTGGCCGAAAGCAGGGCATTACTCGATCAATTCAACCAGATTTCGATGAAGTTCAGTGAGCCAGTGTCGGATGATGAAATGAATGATTTGCTCGCGCAGCAGGCAGACCTGCAGGAAAAAATAGATAATGCCGGCGCCTGGGAGCTCGAACGCAAACTCGAAGTTGCTGCCGACGCATTGCGGCTTCCACCCTGGGACGCAGCGGTGGAGAACTTGTCCGGCGGTGAAAAAAGACGGATTGCGCTTTGTCGGTTATTGATATCCAGTCCAGATATGCTGATTCTGGACGAGCCCACCAATCACCTCGATGCCGAGTCGGTCGCCTGGCTGGAAAGATTTCTGCAGGACTTTCCGGGCACCGTAGTAGCGGTCACTCACGATCGCTATTTTCTCGACAACGTCGCTGGCTGGATTCTCGAACTCGACCGTGGACATGGTATTCCGTGGCAGGGCAATTACTCATCGTGGCTGGATCAAAAGCAAAAGCGGCTTGAGCACGAGGAACGCTCGGAAAAAGCGCGCCTGAAGTCGATCAGGGCTGAACTCGAATGGGTTAATTCAAACCCAAAGGGCCGGCAGTCGAAAAGTAAGGCCCGGTTAAAACGCTTCGAAGAATTGTCTTCGGCAGAATATCAAAAACGTTCCGAAACCCAGGAACTGTATATCCCTCCAGGCCCAAGACTGGGTGATATCGTGGTCGAAATAGATCAGGGCGGAAAATCCTTCGGGGAAAAAGTCCTTTACCAGGACCTCGAGTTCAAACTGCCCCGCGGTGGTATCGTTGGCGTCATCGGGCCTAACGGTGCGGGCAAGTCAACCCTGTTTAAAAATATCGTTGGCGAGGAATTACTCGACCAGGGTTCAATTACAATAGGTGAAACAGTAAAAATCGCCTACGTCGACCAGTCGCGTGACGATCTCAATGGCGACAATACCGTATGGCAGGAATTGTCCGACGGACTCGACAATATCATCGTCGGCAGCTACGTAATTCCATCGCGCGCCTACGTATCGCGATTTAACTTTCGTGGCGCGGCCCAGCAGAAATTCGTCAGAGATTTATCCGGTGGCGAACGCAATCGCCTGCACCTGGCCAAATTATTAAAAAGTGGCGGTAATTTATTATTGCTCGACGAACCCACCAACGACCTGGATGTAGAGACGCTGCGTGCGCTCGAAGACGCAATTCTCGAATTTCCTGGTTGCGTGGTGGTGATATCACACGATCGCTGGTTTCTCGACCGTATAGCCACGCATATACTCGCGTTCGAAGGCGACAGCCGGGTGTATTTTTACCAGGGAAATTATTCCGAGTACGAATCCCACCGCAAGCAGCGATTAGGCCAGGATGCCGACCAGCCACACCGCATAAAATATAAAAAACTGGGAACCTGAAAGTGTCCGGCATCGACAGGCTATTCAAACGCATAAACGAGTTGATCGACAGGATCGAAGCGTTCCTGCCTGCGCGTCGTACTGGCGAAGTCGATACCTCCTTTAGCGCTTACCGCTGGAGCGACAATCGGCTCGAAGGGATTGCGAATTTCGACCAGGTCGATAAGGCGGAGTTATTACACATAGAGCGGCAGAAAAATTTATTGAGCAAGAATACCGCACAGTTTTTAAACGCCAGGCCCGCCAATAACGCATTACTCTGGGGCGCCCGCGGCACCGGTAAGTCATCGTTGATCAAAGCGCAATTAACCGAATTTGCGAAACAGGGTCTATGCATCGTCGAAGTTCCCAAATCGGCGACCAGCCATTTATTCGACATTATTCGGCGGCTCGGGGTCGAAGAGCGAAAATTTATCATTTATCTCGACGACCTGTCTTTCGAATCCAACGACGATTCCTACAAAGCACTCAAGGCCTGTCTCGAAGGTTCGCTGCAGGCCCAGCCCGACAATGTATTGATCTACGCGACTTCAAACCGTCGGCATCTGATGCCGGAAACGATGAAGGATAACCTGGACAGCACGATGGTCGATGGTCAGTTACACCCCAGCGACAGTATCGAAGAGAAGGTTTCACTGTCGGATCGTTTCGGTTTGTGGTTATCCTTCCACCCCTTCACCCAGGATCAGTATTTGGCCGTGGTTGAGCAGACCCTGCTCGCGCGCAATTTAAGCATGAATGAAGATGCACGCATAGAAGCACTGCGATTTGCGACCGCGCGCGGTTCCCGCAGCGGACGTATCGCGTTTCAGTTTGCCGCATACTGGATGAGCGTCGGCAATTAATTCTCTGCCTGAAAATTAGGCTTCCCGGTTTAATTCAATCTCTTTCCGAATCGGTCGAAGCCATCAATTCATCGGTGTAGCGCCTCCCCGCCACAGTGCTTTCATTGATCAATAGATCGAGTTTTTCCACGACACTATCATCCAGTTCGACATCCGCCGCAGCGGCATTTTCGCGCATGTGCCCGATATCTTTAGTACCGGGAATAGGCACCATATTCTCACCACGCGCCAATACCCAGGCCAGGGCTAACTGGGCCAGCGTGCATTCCTGTTCACGCGCAATTTCACCGTATGGCGCCAGCAACTTAAAATTCCTGGCGAAATTTTCCGGCTCAAAACGCGGGCGCGCAATACCCGAACGAATATCCTTCTCGCCGAGTTGTGTCACATCGCAACTGCTACCGGCGAGAAATGCCCGGCCCAGCGGCGAGAAGGCTACGAAGCCGATATCGAGGTCGTCGCAAACCGATAGTATCTTACGCTCCGGCGTCCGGCTCCAAAGCGAGTACTCGGACTGGATCGCGCTGATCGGGTGCACCGCCTGGGCACGGTAAGTGGTTTCTGCACATACTTCCGACAAGCCAACGGTTTTGATCTTTCCTTCGTCGACCAGCTCCGACAATGCACCCACACTTTCTTCTATCGGAACCTGTGGATCGAGACGGTGCAAATAGTACAAATCGATAACATCGGTTTGCAATCTTCGCAAACTATTTTCACAGGTTTTTTTGAGAGTTTGAGGTCGGCCATCTATTATCGGGTCTCCTTTATCATCTCTGACAAAACCGCATTTGCTTGCCAGCACATATTCATCGCGACGGTGCTTTAAGGTATTACCGATCAACTCTTCATTGTGGCCCTTACCGTACATCGACGCGGTATCGAGAAAATTGTAACCCAGGTCGATGCATTCATTGAGCAGGCGAAGCGATTCATTCTTATCTGCCGTGCCGTAACCCATCGACATATTCATACAACCGAGACCTATGGCCGAAACGGAAAAGGGTCCTAATTTTCGATATCGCATAATCAATTACCCGGGAAGTAAAAAAACATAAGCCACCTACAGGTTCAACCGAAAAATAATAGACTCAATAACCAGCCGCCATACCATCTTTGCGTGGATCAGATCCACCGTGCAGCACCCCATTTTCCGAATCGATAAAGATAGCCTGCCCCCCACCACGAGGCGAGTCGGCTTCTACTACCCTGTGGCCGAGTTCACTGAGGGAACGACGCGTATCCCCTGGCACGCCTGTCTCTACCGACAGTTCGCCGTTATAGAGGAAAAATCGTGCCGCATCGAGCGATTCCTGCACATCCATGCCGTAATCGATCCAGTTTGACAGGAAATAGGTTTGTCCCATCGCCTGGTACTGACCACCCATGACGCCAAAACTGAGTACCGGGTCACTACCCTGGTAAACCATCGCCGGAATGATCGTATGCATCGGCCTCTTGCGCGGTTCGAGCTGATTAAAGTGCCCCGCTTCCAGGGTGAATCCACTACCCCGGTTTTGCAGGTTTATCCCGGTTTTACCGGCTACCAGACCGCTACCCCAGGAATGGAAAACACTGTTGATCAGCGAACAGGCATTGCGGTCCCTGTCGACTACGGTCAGATATACCGTATCTTTATGATTCGGCAAAGCCGAACCGAGTGGTTGCGTAAGCGCCCGTTTAAAATCGATTCTGGCATACTGTTGTCTGGCAAATTCGTCCGAAAGGAGTGTGTCCATCGGCAATTGATTAAACGCCGGATCGGAAATAAAGCGGTCGCGCTCGGCCATCGCCAGCGAGAAGGCCTCGCTCAGTAGATGAACATGATCTACACCCAGGTGGCTGTGATTCGATACCTCGGACTGGGCAAGAATATTGAGCGTCATCAGTGTCGTGATGCCCTGCCCGTTCGGTGGAATTTCGCACACGGTGAAGCCCCGGTAATCGCTACTGACAGGATCGACCCACTCGGAGCTATGCGTTGC